>DASUVL010000504.1:0-11217 GCA_036379015.1 Niastella sp. | reverse complement strand
CGAACAATCATGTGCTGCTTTCCTATAAAGGGATGGACAATATTGAACGGCAGACCAACCTGCACTTTGATCCTGTTCCGGCTTCCATAAAAGAAAACAGGGTTGTTTACAAGATCAAGATCGCACCTAAAGAAGCATATAGCATAAACTGCACGTCCGTTTTTTCAGTATATGCCAATCCGGTCCAATTCGAACCATATTCCATTGCGTTCAATAAGATCAGAACGGGGATGGAAAAAAGCAAGGAAATGGTCGCAGAGATCTTTACCGACAATGAGCAGTTTAATAACTGGATCAACCGGTCGAAGAATGATCTGTTGTCGTTACTGGTTCAAACTCCGTATGGCAGTTATCCCTATGCCGGGGTACCCTGGTATAACACGGTATTTGGCCGGGATGGTACGTTTACCGCACTGGAAACATTGTGGGTAGCACCCAATATTGCCAAAGGCGTTTTATTATACCAGGCTAACCGGCAAGCCAGGGAATTAATACCCTTACAGGATGCAGAACCGGGAAAGATACTTCATGAAATACGATCGGGAGAAATGGCCGAGACCGGTGAAATTCCTTTTAAGCTGTATTATGGCAGCATTGATACCACTCCGTTGTTCATTGTACTGGCCGGGGAATATTTAAAAAGAACCGACGACCTCATAACCATCAGGAATATCTGGGATAATATTTTATTAGCGCTCGAATGGATCAAAAAGTATGGCGACATGGATGGGGATGGCTTTGTTGAATACCAGCGCAAAACGGAGAGCGGTTTGGCCAACCAGGGTTGGAAAGACTCCCATGATTCTATCTCCCATGAAAACGGCGACCTGGCCAGTTTTCCCATTGCTTTGTGCGAAGTGCAGGGCTATGTGTATGACGCCAAAAAACAGGCAGCTTACATAGCCCAGCGTTTAGGCTATTACGAAATGGCAGAACAGCTGTTAAAAGAAGCGGAGGAACTGAAACAACATTTCAACGAAGTATTCTGGGACGAATCATTGGGCACCTATATCCTGGCGCTTGATGGCGATAAGCAACCCTGCCGGGTTGTATCATCGAATGTAGGACATCTTTTATATTCAGGCATTGCCACACAGGAGCGGGCAGCACAAACAGCCAATTTGTTAATGCACGATGATATGTTCAACGGCTGGGGCATCCGCACCCTTTCTTCCAGGGCAGCCCGGTATAATCCAATGTCGTATCACAACGGATCGGTGTGGCCGCATGACACGGCCATTACAGCGTATGGTTTGGCCCGTTATGGAATGATGAAGCAGGCGCTGCGTTTGATGCAGGGATTGTTTGATGCGTCTTTGTTCATTGAGTTGCAACGCCTACCTGAATTATTCTGTGGCTTTCCTTTCCGCCGGGGAGAAGCGCCCACGGCTTACCCTGTTGCCTGTTCGCCACAAGCGTGGTCAGTAGCCGCAGTTTTCTTATTGTTACAGGCCAGTTTGCGTATTACATTCGATGGTCATAATAAGCGATTGACCTTGTATAAACCCATGCTACCTGATTATATAAAACAGATCAGGATCTCGAACCTGCGGTTTGGTGACGAACTATTTGAACTGGATATGATCAAGTATGAACACGATCTGGGCATTCACCTTATTAAGAAACCGGTTGGTTGGGAGATAGTTACGATTAAATAAATTTCTGATTTGGGTATTTTGTGATTTAGAGATTTAAAAAATACAGGTACTGATCGAATAAAAGAAATCACAAAATCTCTACATCTCAAAATCAGAAATCTTAACATACCTGAACAACCTCCATTCCCAGCAACGCGCCTAACTTCTTTATCTTCGAAACAATATGCCCCACCCCTACCGCACAATGATGCGCAGGGCCATGGCTGTTCCAGTCGTTTACAAAACGACGGGCGCCAATGGAGAATTTATACCGGCTGTTGGTGTTACCAATTTCCAATATGGCACCTGGCACAGATGCAGCTTCAGCAGTAAGTAATAACAGCTTGCCATTTCCCTGTTGTACAACCGACAATAAAGTGACCGGTCCGTTCTTTACCGACATCTCTACCGACAAACCGCGGCCAACTTTTCCATGATACACATACAGCGGCCGCACCTTGGTTTTCCCTTCTGCAATGGCTATATGGCCCGGACCATCATGCCCCATCAATACCACGTCTTCGTTAAAATCCATGGCATAATACTCTGTAAACGATCCGCCGGCGCCAAAGCTGTCCATGATCTTCATGGCTTGTGCATTCTTGATCTCGTATTCACCTGCCACCGGAATACCGCGTGCGGTAAGCAATGAATTACCTAATATGATAGAACTGATGGCATCTTCATTATCATCATTACCGGTGCCTTTATAATAATACGCCATGGAGCCTAACTGGTATTGCGCGGTTAACCGGTCCAACGCAACGGACGTACGTGCTGCCCGCTTCAGTTCTTCTTCCGAACAATCGGCCTGTACATCAAAGGTGGAGGCAAATAATTGAACGCGCTCCTGAATTTCATTATCTGTTACATCCCGGCGCAAGGCAGCCAGTTCATCTACTTCTATCAATTCAATATGGCCGCCAAAGAACCGGTACTGCTGGGTGAGATCGGAATAAATATCCAGCATACCACTGTAATAATGTCCCATACAACCCAGCCGGTTAAATGCCATGGTATGCGCAACTTTAGCCGCTTCTACCCATTCCAGAATTTCTTTCCAGCATTCCACATCGTTATGCAGCATACCGGTTACCTGGTAAAACTGTATTCCGGTGCGCAGGAATACATTGGCAATTTCCGGAACCGGACAGGCGGAACAATAAGCCAGCCATTCACCCGTCATGCGGGTACGGTCGTTCATTTTATTGAACGATGCATAATCAATGGCCGCTTCGGGCGACAAATTCAACACGATCACCGGCACTTTGGCTTGTTGCACTACGGGCAATACTGTTGAAGAGAGTGCATATGTAGTTACGTAGAGGAAAATAATGTTTACGCCTTCTGTCCTGAATCGGTAGCCAGCTTCAAATGCTTTATCGGCAGTATCAACCAGGCCGGCATTCACAATATCAGGGTGCAGGGCGGCGATACGTTTGTGCACTTCGCCCAGGTAGCCTTCCAGGCGTTCTTTCAAACCTTCAAATTGGGGCCAGTACGTATCTAAACCAATTCCCAAAAGTCCGATTTTCATTGTGTGATGCATCATTCCAATTCAGTTAAAATATAAATACAATTTGTTACCCTTCAATACGCAGAAAAGGAAACATACCACTAGCAGGGCGTTTAATTATTACCTGGTGAAGTGACAAAATGGTGGGGTAAAAATCCCTATACCATATCATGCACGGCATAAAGGGAATAGATATTACCATTGCAAAATATTAAATCAATTGCAGACCTGTGTCTACCATTCATCATTGTGTGCAAAAGGAGGAAAAGGGAAGTCCTAATTTGTTGGCATTCATTATTAATAAACTTTATACTATGCAATTAACAAAAACCTTATCGATTTTCTTTTTGTCGTTGTTATTTTTCAGCAGTTTTACAACTGTTACGCCCGTTGTTCCCGCTGCCCTGCCGCAGCAATTCCCTACCAAATGCGATGTTTGGATTGGGAACCACCTGGATGTGGACATGTCGGAAGTCCATTTTATATCTCCTCTTGAAGATGTTGCTTTTTACAACATTGCGCCTGATGGCGGCGGTGCCAGCGCCCTGGAATATGAAACTACCGGTGATGTTACCATTACAATTGACTTTACCGCACCGCTACCCCAAGATGCAATAGCAACCATCAGGTATGGTCTTACTACGGAAACAGTTCCTATTTTTGCCGGCACCACCACCTTCCGTTACCGGCTCTACGCAATAGGTCCTGTGGGTGGTATAGTGGTGAATGTTAATTACAAGTAGGTTTGCCATTGTATTAAAAAAAGCCATCAGTTGAATGTGTCATTCAACTGATGGCTTTTTAAAAAAATTAAATAATGCTATTACAAAGACACTTTATACTTTGTTACAGTATGGTATTTTTGTCCGGGTTGTAAGATAGTTGTAGGGAAATTCGGTTTGTTAGGTGAATCGGGATAGTGCTGTGTTTCCAAACACAGGGCTGTACGAAATTTCACTGGTTTACCACCACTTACAAAAGTGCCATCGAGGAAGTTACCGCTGTAGAACTGGATACCAGGCTCAGTGGTATAAACTTCCAGTTTGCGACCGCTGGTAGTATCACTCAATGTAGCTACCAACGCCAGTGAGCTGTCTTTACGGTTCAAAACATAGTTATGGTCATAACCACCAGGAGCACCACCTGGCACTGCATCTATACGGGCGCCAATGGTTTCTGGTTTTGTGAAATCGAACGGCGTACCTGCTACCGCTTTGATCTCACCGGTGGTGATCAACGAAGTATCAACCGGTGTAAATTTATCGGCATTGATCTGCAGGGTGTGACCCAAAATAGTGTTCTCGGTGCTGCCGGTAAGGTTAAAATAACTATGGTTGGTTAAGTTAACCGGTGTGGCTTTATCTGTTTCTGCGGTATAGTCGATATTCAGGGCATCATCGTCGGTAAGGGTATACACAACCGTTACTTTCAAATTGCCGGGGAAACCTTCTTCACCATCTTTGCTGAGGTAGGTTAAAGTAAGTGAAGCGCTGCTGTCCGCCGCAGGAGCAGCATCCCAAACTACTTTATCGAAACCTTTGTTACCGCCATGCAGGTTGTTCTTTCCACCATTATTGGCAGCCAGGGTGTAGGTATTACCATCGAGCTTGAATTTAGCACCGCCAATACGGTTACCATAACGGCCAATGATAGCGCCGAAGTAAGGTGGCTTTTTAAGGTATTCATCCAGGCTTTCCATTCCCACCACAACACTTGATTTATTACCATTCTTATCAGGTGTAACCCATGAAGTAACAATACCACCATAGTTAGTAATGCTTACGGTTACGCCGCTCTTATTGGTAAGCGTAAACAATTGTACTTTTTTTCCATCTGTTTCGCCCCAATCCTTTGTTGTTACGCCTGCTTTCATATTTGCTTCAGAATTTTCTGGTGAAGGTTGTTTGTTTTCGCCCCCGCATGATGCTATGCCGGTGATCAGTGATAACGCTGCAACATGGCAAATCAATCTATTCATATGGTGATTCGTTTTTGATTTTACAAATGGGTTAATGAAAATTTGTCAAATATCTGATATTTTCCCATTCCACCTAACTATTTTAACGCCAGCACTACTACAGAGTATGGCGGTATTTTTACGCTCAGCGTTTTACCGTTTAAAGTAGCGCCCTGAAATGACGCCGGTTTAATTTTAGCAGGCGCTTCAAACGTGTTATGATCCTGTAATTTGGCAGAAGTAAGTATACGGCCGCCTACGGTTTTATAATTACCGCCTTCAATATCTACGGTTATCTCCTGTGTGGCTTTGGGATCAATATTCACCAATGATATATGCAGCTTGCCGGTAGAATCTTTTGAAGCAGATGCAGAAACAGCCGGTAATTTTTCATTACCAAACGTATAATCATTGCATTTAATAGTTAATGGAACCAGTTTAGCATCCTGGTGTACATTATACATTTCCATCACGTGATATGTAGGCGTCAGGACAAGTTTTTCTTCCTTCGTTAAAAGTACAGCCTGCAACACATTAATGGTTTGCGCCAGGTTGGCCATACGAACGCGATCGCAATGATTGTGGAAGATGTTTAGCGTAGCACCGGCGATCATCGCATCGCGCATGGTATTTTGCTGATACAGGAAACCGGGGTTGGTACCTGGTTCTACATCATACCAGCCACCCCATTCATCCACTACCAGGGCTACTCGTTTTGCAGGGTCGTATTTATCCATAATGGCCGAATGTTTGATCACCAGGGAATCCATGAACAGCGCCGATTTCATGGTCTCGAAATATTGCTGCTCGGTAAAATCTACAGCCGGGCCTTTTTTATTCCATTCTATTACGGAATAATGATGCAATGCCAAACCGCCCACCATATTCAACGGAATATTTTTCATCAGCACTTCTGTCCAGTTATAATCCCTTGAATTGGCGCCGGAGGCAATACGAAATACTTGTGTTTCATTCGACCAGCCGGTCATAAACGTAGCATACTTACGATAAAGGTCAGCATAATATTCAGGTTTCATATTTCCACCGCAACCCCAGGCTTCATTACCTACACCCCAGTATTTTACTGCCCATGGTTTTGTGCGGCCATTTTTAGCCCGCAGGTCCGACATAGGGCTTTTGCCCTCGAAGTTTACATACTGTACCCAATCGATTAATTCCTGTACGGTACCACTGCCTACATTCCCGGCCAGGTAAGGTTCTGTACCGATCATTTCGCACATATTCAAAAAATCGTGCGTACCAAAGCTATTGTCTTCAGTAACGCCGCCCCACCAGGTATTTACCATGGAAGGCCGTTGTTTTTTGGGACCAATACCATCTTTCCAGTGGTAGGTATCGGCAAAACAACCACCGGGCCAGCGCAGGTTGGCGATCTTTAATTTTTTAAGGGCGTCTATAACATCATTGCGTATCCCATTTTTATTGGGAATTTTGGTATTCCCTTCGCCCACGTAAAAACCACCATAGATACAATGACCCAAATGCTCGGCAAAATGACCATAAATTTGCCGGCTGATGGTAGTTTTTGCATCATCTACTTTTAATACCAGGTTGTTTTGGGCAACTGCACCATAAGCGATCAGACTGTTACAAGCAAAAAGCAAAGCAAAGCGTTTCATGTAAGAGCTTTAAGATGAATAATTAATAAATGTAAAGAATTGGTAGTTTATAGAAAGGACAATGACTGGCAACATGATAATCGTTAATTTTTATTAAAAAGTGGGCATGTACCGGGTGCATTGAACCTACGTTCCGTAAGCAACCTCTTTTTTCCATTGGGACCGTGAAACTAAGATAAAACAACATATATGTCAATTTTACGCTTAATTATTTTTTGGAGGAAGGAGAGCACAATTTGCTAATAGAAAAGGCAACAAGACAGAATGTGCTAACTTTATAATCCCGACTAAAGTCGGGACAAGCTATGCTGAAGTGATAATGAAATACAGCTAATCGTTTTTGCTCATGTTTACCTCCTGGCAGATGCGGCGTGGAGTTGTTATTGGTTTTCCTTTATGCCTCGATGTATTCAGCGCCTTCATACCTTGTTACCTCGATGCCTTCCTGCCTTGTTGCCTTATTTAGTAACTTTGAGTATGCAACTCCCAGTAGCCCATATTAAAATTAAAAAGATCAATGCCGGTGAACAAACAGAAGTAGATGATGAGTTGGCGGTAGAAGAACCGTTGGAGATACAACTGGCCTGGCAGGAGGCAACCGGGCTGGTGCAAAAAAACATTTCTGTCACCATGCGTACCCCCGGTCATGATCACGAACTGGCCGCCGGTTTTTTATTTACCGAGGGCATTATTCAACACATTGATCAAATACAACATATACATCCGCAGCAAAATAGTGTACTGGTTACCCTGGCAGCAGGGGTTATTCCCCAGCTGCAACAAGCAGAAAGGAATTTTTATACGACATCCAGCTGTGGCGTTTGTGGCAAAACAGGAATTGATGCCATTAAAACCATTCCGGTATATGCCCAGCAACCCGATACGATTGTATTACCTGCCAGCACCTTTTATGGCCTTCAGCAAAGCATTCAAAAAAAACAGGTAGTATTTGAAAGCACCGGCGGGTTACATGCAGCCGCCCTGTTTGAAGCAACCGGTACCTGTATGCTGCTGCGAGAAGATGTAGGCCGGCATAATGCCGTTGATAAAGTGATCGGCGCAGCCTTGCTGAACCGGCAATTGCCTTTGCACCAGCACATTTTATTATTGAGCGGACGGGCAGGATTTGAGCTTATTCAAAAAGCCGTTATGGCCGGTATCCGCATGATCGCAGCAGTAGGTGCACCCTCCAGTTTGGCCGTACAACTGGCTATTGAGCATAATATTACCCTGATCGGATTTCTTCGTAAAGACCGGTTTAATGTATATAGCGGGGCGGAGCGGGTGAAAGTGGGGAATCTATAAAAAGGGACACTTTAAGATAAATGTGTGTTTTGAGAATGTAGGTATGAGAAGTAGGATATAAGATGTAGGAAATACAATTTTTTTAAACATGAGATTGGAATTTCGGAATCTTCATACCTCTTTCTTCATACCTCTTACTTCTTACTTCCTACCCCGGAATCCCATGAAACACCAGAGCCTCTTATTTAAGACATAACATTTCTAAAAGATCATGAACGACAATCAACATATTCCCGGCGCAGAAAATCCTGAAAAGTTTACCGGACTACAACTGGGGCCAATCAAGAAATCGGCCGCCGGCTTACCGGCTATTGTAGAAACGTTTAAACAGGTGGTGGGCGAAGCAGGCATGACGCGCGGTTGGAAAGCCTTGTTCAACATGAACAAAAAAGACGGGTTTGATTGTCCGGGTTGCGCCTGGCCCGACCCGGATGACGAGCGCTCGGCCCTGGGTGAATATTGTGAAAACGGCGCTAAAGCCATTGCAGAAGAAGCCACCCTTAAAAAATTAACCCCTGATTTCTTTGCCGAACACGCTGTTCCCGAATTAGCCGCCTTAACCGATTATGAAATTGGCCGCAAAGGCCGCATTGCCCAACCCATGTACCTGCCGAAAGGCGGTACCCATTACCAGCCCATAACCTGGGACGATGCATTCAACAAAATAGGCGCCGCATTAAACTACCTGGCTTCGCCCGATGAAGCCATCTTTTATACTTCGGGGCGTACCAGCAACGAAGCGGCCTTTCTATACCAACTATTTGTGCGGGCATACGGCACCAATAACCTGCCCGATTGCAGCAATATGTGCCACGAAAGCAGCGGGGTGGCGCTGGGCGAATCGTTGGGTATTGGTAAGGGATCGGTAAAACTGGAAGATTTTTATGAAGCGGAAGTGATCATCATCCTGGGACAAAACCCCGGCACCAATCACCCCCGCATGTTAACTGCTTTGCAAAAAGCCAAAGCAAACGGCGCCCGCATTATTGCAGTGAACCCGCTGCCCGAAACCGGCCTGATGGGTTTCGCCAATCCGCAACAGGTGACAGGTTTGCTAGGCAAGGAAACACCCCTGGCTGATATTTTTCTACCGGTAAAGATCAATGGCGACCTGGCCCTGCTGAAAGCCATTGAATACCTGCTATGGCAACACGAACAACTTGAGCCCGGCCGGGTATTCGACAACGCTTTTATAGAAAAACACACAGAAGGATTTGATGCATTTATCAATGACCTGCAACAACAAAAACTGGATCATTTAGCGCAGGTATGCGGCCTAACTTTAGAAGAACTTACAGCAGTGGCTGACCTGTTAAAAGATAAAACCAGGATCATTGCCTGCTGGGCCATGGGATTAACGCAGCATATCAATGCGGTTGATACCATCAAAGAAATAGTAAACCTGTTGTTACTCAAAGGCAGCATTGGCAAGCCGGGCGCAGGCACCTGCCCGGTACGGGGTCATAGTAATGTGCAGGGCGACCGTACCATGGGCATTTATGAAAAACCAGGCCAACAGTTCCTGGATAACATCGCTGCTCATTTCAAATTTAAACCACCCCAACACCATGGGTATGATGTAGTAGAAGCCATCAAAGCCATGCATGGTGGAAAAGCGACTGTTTTTATAGCCATGGGCGGTAACTTTTTATCAGCTACACCCGACACCAATTATACCGCTGCCGCATTGCGCAAATGCACGCTTACGGTACATGTATCTACCAAGCTCAACCGGAGCCACCTGGTGCATGGCGAAGAGGCCCTGATTTTACCTTGCCTGGGCCGAAGCGATAAAGACATGCTGAACGGGGAAGAGCAAATTGTTTCGTGTGAAAACTCTATGGGCGTTGTTCAATTATCAAAAGGAGTGTTGCAGCCCGTATCGGATCAATTGCTGAGCGAGCCTGTTATTGTATGCCGCCTGGCTAAAGCCACGCTGGGCGATCGCAGTACTATACATTGGGACAAATACCTGCAGCACTATGATCATATAAGAGATGATATTGAGCAAACTATTCCCGGTTTTACCAATTACAATAAACAGGTTCGCATCCCAGGTGGCTTTTATTTACCCAACTGCAACCGTGAAGGTTCGTTTAATACCGCTACAAGTAAGGCGCACTTTAATATAGCGCCTATAACCACTATTCATTTGGCCGACAATGAACTGCTAATGATGACCATTCGCAGCCACGACCAGTTCAATACCACCATTTACGGACTCAACGACCGTTACCGCGGCATTTATAAAGAACGGCGGGTAATACTCATGAACCCGCAGGACATGGACCTCCGCAACCTGGAGCAAGGCGATGTGGTGGATATTTACAATCACCATGGTGGCGTTGAAAGAGTGGCCCATAAATTCATTGTAGTACCCTACCCTATTCCCCAACAATGCACAGCTACTTATTTTCCCGAAGCCAATGTACTGGTACCGGTAAATAGTGTTGCCAAAAAGAGCAACACGCCGGTTTCAAAGGCGGTGGTGGTGACGGTGAAAAAGGTGAATGTGATAATTTGATGATGCTTGCCCGTCCGAAGCCCTGACGACCGCGTGCCGCCAGAGCTTTAAGACGCTTGCACCAGAGCTTCAGCGTCGGAGCACGGTGGCATAGTCGGGTGATAATTGAAAACCCGACCGAATGACGGCTACCCAACTGCCTCATTCAGGGGGTCGAACATGCAAATAAGTGTTAAAAACACAGCCTTCCAACTTTAACAATTACGCTAAACGAAACATTGACGTAATTGCAGCAATCAGGTGAGTGGGTATCTTTCGCTATAAATCAATTAGCTGCACAAAATTGGCGGTGGCGGCTCAATATATTCTCCCTCTTCTCCGTTATACTGGTATAATACCCGCCATTAAACTTACCGAAAGCCCCTACGTCATACATAATAATGATTAGTGGGTAGTATGTAAACCAGTAATCAAATGGATTTCAGGTTCATATACTTGCAAACCGCCCTGTAGCAGTTGTATCATTGTGTTGTGGTTTTCATTCCTTCACTATTAAATCACTGTTATGTCCAGCTATCCTTTCAACACCTTCACCAAGCAATTCAGACAGGAACAATCTGTTTCAATTTGTGCTGAAGAAAAACCATTCCAAAACATCTTAATAAGCACCTACAGCAGCCGTTTTAACGACGCTGAAA
>DASUVL010000503.1:0-4631 GCA_036379015.1 Niastella sp. | reverse complement strand
ACGGCAGATCGTCAACTGGCTCGTTTACCTCGTTGCCCGAAGGAACATTATTGGTGTTGGTTGTTGGTCTGGGTGCAGCGGCGTAGGTGTTTTCTCCACCGCCTAATCCACCGCTATTTTCAGGACGGCTTCCCAATAATTGTATGGTTTGAACCCGTAATGTAAGCGAAGCGCCAAATGTGCCATCGCTTTTGGTAAAGGTTCTCATTTCCGGATTTCCTTCTACGTATACCTGGGTGCCTTTGCGCAAGTAAGGCGCAATGCCTGTACGGTCACTCCAATAAGCACAATCCACCCAAATGGTCTTGTCTTTTTGGTTTCCCTGGGCGTCACGGAATCTTTCTGTATGTGCTACCGTAAAGTTCATTACTGTTTTTCCATTCACGTTGTTGGTAACACAATCTTTACCCAGGTTGCCGATTACTTGTAATTTGATCATACTTAATAAATTTAGCTTCGTACTTAATATTGTTTGTCCGGCAATTTACGGTTTCCCTCAATTGTGACAATATGGGGTTTCGGGCTGGGGAAAAGTTCTTGTTAAGTATCAATTGCTGACCGCTGAAGCATTAGCATAGCAGGCGGCAAATGTGATAATTAGCCAATTAGATACCGTTCCGATAGGTAAGTTTAGTTACAGTACTTGCTACGCATTCTATAATGCCCCATAATGGAACGGTTTTCTATTAGCACATTGGCTAATTAGCTCATTCGCTAATTATTCAATCGTTCTTCCCTGAACCGGATTCTATTAATCTTCCAAAAAAGATCGCATTCAAAAACAATTTGGTTCCACCCAGCCAAAAGGCCCTGAAATTGGGATTATCTGCTATAGAAATAACACGGCCATTGCCCAATGTGTTCACCAGCACAGCCGCGGAATTTTTTACGGCATCGTAATTCTCTTTCGTTACAAAACCACTTTGCAATGGCTTATCGCCATAAACAAGCGGATTGGAATATGGGTTTTTATTTCGCTCCGGGTACACTGCATTGGCTTTGAACAGATCCACAAAGGAATAGTTATATCCGTAAGCAAGTGGGTGGCTCAGATCGGTGATGGCCCTGAAAATAGCGCCATTCATTTTTTGCGCGCCGGTTCGGTTTTCCCGTTCTACATAAGCGATCTGCTTTGCTGTATCTTCTTTGGGTTTTTTAAAAGCAACATTGGTTAATCCATTCTGCGCAGCCCATTGAACAGCTTCTTCGGTAACAATGAAAGTGCCGCCGGCCTGTATCCAGTTGCGCAGCTTTTCTTTATCCAGGTTATTGTACGTACCACCCACCATAATGAGCGTATTGTATTTATTCAAATCGGCCCGGTTAAATGCCGGCACCTCGAGGTGGGTAGATGGGATATTAAACTGCTGGTCGAGCAAAAACCATATTTCGCCAGCATCGGTAGCGTTTACACCAGTACCGGTAAGCATGGCAATAGCGGGTTGTGCAAGCGGTCGCATTTTAGAACTTCCCAAATCGCTTCCATTGATCACATTGCCGGTATTGGTTGTATATACCGTAATGCCATTTTGCTCTGCAATAACTTTCACTACCTGGTATAGTTTGTCGGCATCTATGGCCTGTGCTTTTACAGGAATAGAAATGGTCCCGTAATTGAATTTCCTGTTGCCATCCTGAACAGGTATTTCAAAAACATTGGTGGCCGTGCGCACAATGATGCCGGCTTCCTGCAATGCATACAATGCACGTGGTGCATAATATTCATCCCATTCAAACAGATAGGCGTAATTGCTTTTTCCGCCGGCCATGGTGCCGGTTGGCAGAATGGCTTTGTCGACTTTTGATCCCAAAAGCGATGCGGAAAAACGGGCTGTATTTAGTTCAGCATAGGGTAAGCCAAAGGCCAGCGGCAGTGTCCAGGCGGTAATGTCGTAAAACAGGCTGTCTTTATAATTCAGCGTTTTATCAAAAATAGCCCTGATCACTTTGTATTGGGTTTGATTCGACGGCACTACAAATGCATTGCCTTTTTCAAAGGAAAATCCGTCTGCCTGGAATGCTGTATTCAGTTCATAAACTTCTATCTGCTGGCGACGTAACATATCAACAAAGAGTATGGTCTTGCTTTTATCCCGGGCACTGCCGAAGACATATCCTTTTACCGGCGCAGCAGCGGCTTCGGCCAATGCATTCTTATAAAAATCCCGCTGGTAGGTAAGGAATGCTTTACGCAAGGCTTTGGCGCCTTCCAACGTACTCAGCGTGGTGGTAAACTGATTTTTTATAGTGAACGGAAAACGCAAAATGCCATTCTCCGTTTTCTGCGCATGTCCCCGCGATGAAGCCTGTTCAAACAAAATACCAATAGCGCCATTTATATCGGGGTAGGTAGAACCTTTACCATAATAAAAGTCATCATAGTTTTCCCGGGTGAAGTACAGGGAGCCGATGCGGTCTAAAAAAGCAGCGTGAAAGCCGCCCAGTTTACCAGTGAGTTCCTGGTTGCCGGCCGGTGTTAACGGATTAACCCGCGAAGGCACACCGGGTTGAAAAAAGAAGGTCGCGTTGCTGCCCTGTTCATGATGGTCGGTTAAAATATTGGGTTTCCATTTATGAAACCATTGCAGCCTGTTACGGCTTTCAACATGTACCAGGGGTAACCAGTCGCGGTTCAAATCGAACCAGTAATGGTTGAAGCGGCCGCCGGGCCATATTTCATTGAATTCGCGGCTATCGGCATCGGTTACCAGGGTCTTGCTTTTATGCTGGTTCACCCAGGTGCTGAACCGTTGTAAACCATCGGGGTTATAAGAAGGGTCAAAAAGGATCACGGTGTTCTGCAGCAATTCATCTATTTGTTTTCCCTGAGCGGCTGCCAGGTAATAGGCGCTTATTAAAGCTGCATTAGCCCCGCTTGATTCATTGCCATGTATAGAATGGCCAATATATACGACAACAGGCATGTTTTCGATAGATAAAGAAGCAGATCGTTGCGGATCGCTTAACTGAATATGTTCCTGACGAATGGCTTCCAGCCGCTCATGATTTTGCGGGGAGGTAATGATCAGCAAAACCTGCGGACGGCTTTCAGAGGTGAAGCCCATTCGTTCCATCTTTACCCGGTTGGGGGCTGCCGTCGCAATGGCCTGCATATAATTTACCAGGCGGTCGTGGGTAACATGCCATTCACCGGGTTCGTGGTAAATTATGTCTTTAGGCTTGGGAATGGCGGGATTGTAAGAAACGCTATCGGGTAGAAAATATGTAAGGTCCTGGGCTGAAGCGGTTTGGATAAAAAACAACAAACAGGACACAATCGTCCATACACGATTGCATGAATCAGGCTTTCTCATGGTGACGCTAGAGTTTGGTTGATAAAGGTTAAGCATTCAAGATAAGACAAAAGGGGCAGATAAGGCAAATAGGTTGAAGGAGTTAGGGCAGTCTATAAACCAAATGAGTAAGGGACAAAGAACAATTTTTTGATATGTTTAAATTTGGCCTATATTTAATAACGGAAACAATCAGGTGTTAATGCATTACTTCAATGCCTGTTATAGTATTCAGGTATACATCTGCTTTAGTAGCTACATACAACATTACATTCTTACCAGAGGCTTTTGATTTGTTTCAATGTAAGAAGTAGAACACTATAAAACGATCTCAAAAAGCGAAGGTTAAAGCGAGGGTATAAAAAAACAAAACCCGGGTTACGTTGCCTTTGGCAAGAGGCTTTACCCAGGTATCACCAATCGAAAATATGAATAAAAATGAATATAACAAAGTGTGAATTGCTATTCTATTCAATGTAAGTACTCGCTAAGCAGCTGACTGCCAATTGATTTTCCACTTTTCCTGCTGCCTGCCACCCGCCAATCACCCTTCTTGCGCCTTGGCGCTTTAATCTTATCTTTGCCCCTTCAATTTTTAAGGTATGAGCCGGAAAGGAAAAGTTTTGGTGGCAATGAGCGGCGGTATCGATAGTACCGTTACAGCCCTGATGCTCAATGATCAGGGTTACGAAGTGGTGGGTATTACCATGAAAACATGGGATTATGCTACCAGCGGCGGTGGCAAAAAAGAAACCGGCTGTTGTAATATCGATTCTTTCAACGATGCCCGTATGGCTGCCGTGCAGCACGGGTTCCCACATTATATCCTTGATATCCGGGATGAGTTCGGCGATTTTGTGATCGAGAATTTTGTAGAGGAGTACCTGGCTGGCCGCACACCCAATCCCTGTGTGATGTGTAATACACATATTAAATGGCGGGCGCTGTTGAAACGGGCCGATGCGCTGGGTTGCGATTATATCGCCACCGGTCATTATGCCAATGTGCATCAACATGAAAATGGACGATATTTCCTTAGTAAAGGCGTTGACGAAACGAAAGATCAAAGCTATGTGCTGTGGGGTTTGCAGCAGGATCTGCTGAGCCGCACCCTATTACCCCTGGGCACTTATCATAAAACCGCCATTCGCCAAATGGCACATGACTACGGTTATCCTGAACTGGCGAAGAAGAGCGAGAGCTATGAGATCTGCTTCGTACCCGATAATGATTACCGCGGTTTTTTGAAGAGAAGGGTAGACGGGTTGGAAGAAAAAGTAACAGGTGGCTTTTTTGTAGATAAAACCGGCAAAGTGTTAGGTAAACATAAAGGGTATC
>DASUVL010000502.1:0-3373 GCA_036379015.1 Niastella sp. | reverse complement strand
CTCTTATCTCTGGAGCAAAGATCTCCGCACCGCCGCCTGGTAATGAATCCAGTCCGGCTTCGTGCAGGTGTTTCATGCCTTCTTCCACACTCATTTTCGCTTTGCGGAACATATAATCCAGCTCAACGGGTGTAAAACCTTTTATATGTAGTTCGGGCCGGTGCGCTTTTATTTTGCGCAACAGATCGGCAAAAAATTCGAGGGTCAGTTTGGGATGAACGCCACCAACTATATGCACTTCCGTTACCGGTTTCCCATCATACCCTTTTACGATGTTAAGCATTTGATCGGTGGTGAGTTCCCAGCCTTCTTCGCGATGGGCATAGAGCCGCGAATATGAACAAAAAGAACAGGCAAATACACACACGTTGGTAGGCTCAATATGAAAATTACGATTGAAATAAGTGGTGTCTCCATGCAGGCGTTCGCGTACGAAATTGGCCAGGGCGCCTACAAAGGGCAGACCGGCTCTTTCGAATAATAACAAGCCATCTTCGGGGGTAATGCGTTGCTTGCTGACTATTTTTTCTGCAATAGTACGAAGGGCCGGATCTTGTTCTGCTGCTATAACCTGCTGAATGTTAGTACTCATTTGATAGGGATTTTTGCTTCCGTTCTAATGTGAAACAACTAAACGGGTGTAAAGTTACAGGAAAACGGGAAACGTGAGAGGTGAAACGTGAAACGGCAAACGCGAAGGCCAAAAGCTGAGAGCAAAACGCAGGATTCAAATTGTATTTGCATTTAGCCTTAGGCTTTAAGCCTTCACCTGTGTTTCATTAGCACATTGTTCCTCCTCCGCCAGCTGGCGGAGGCTGGGGGGATCACATTACCCTAACGCCCCTGCAATTGTCCCGCACATCAAACAGGCAATGGTACCGCCGATCAGGGCTTTTACCCCCAGTTCGGTAAGGTTGCGGCGCTGGTTGGGCGCCAGTTGACTGATACCGCCAATCTGTATACCAATAGACGCAAAATTAGCAAACCCGCATAAGGCATAGGTGGCTATTATAATAGATTTAGGATCGGTAATTTGTCCGGAAGATTTCATGCTGCCAAACGACATAAAGGCAACAAATTCATTGAGGATGGTTTTCTCACCCAGTAACTGACCTACCTGTACCATTTCCTTACTGCTAACACCAATGAGCCAGGCAACAGGGGAGAAGATATAGCCCAGGATCATTTGCAACGATAAAGAGTCGTACCGGCCGTTTGTTATTCGCGCAATATCGTCGTTGATGCTAAACCAGTAACCAATAGAACCCAGGATCCAGTTGCATAAATACATCAACGCGGTAAAAACGATCAGCATGGCGCCTACATTTACCGCGAGCTTTAACCCATCGGTTGTGCCGAGTGAAATGGCATCTAAAAAGTTATCGCCGATCTTTTCTTTCGGTACTTTCAGTTCTTTGATGATGGTTTCGTTTTGCGGGAACAGCACCTTTGAAACCACGATGGCTGCGGGGGCGCTCATGATACTCTGGCTAAGCATATGCAGGGCGAAATACTTTTGCTGCACTACGTCATTACCGCCTAAAAAACCAACATACGCCGCCAGCACACTACCGGCTGTATTGGCCATACCGCCCACCATGATACACAACATTTCGGAGCGGTTCATCTTATCGAGGAAGGGCCTGATCATTAACGGCGCTTCTGTTTGTCCCAGGAAAATATTGGCAGCTGTGGAAACGCTTTCAGGACCCGAGATACCCAGTTTCTTCAACATCCAGGCAAATACGTATACTATCTTTTGCAGAACACCGAGGTAGTACAACATGGCCGACAGCGCTGCAAAGAAGATGATGTTCGGCAGTACCTGTACCGCGAAAACGTACGCCCAACTGCCGCTTGGATCGGCCAGTTTGCCAAAGATGAATTCAATACCCTTGTGACCGATGTTGATTAACTCAACAAATTTTTCTGACACCCAGCCAAAGACTATTTTGATGAAGTTCACTTTTAATACACCCAGGGCAAAGCAGATCTGGGCTACCACCCCAATGCCTACCAGTTTCCAGTTTATTGCCCTACGGTTATTGCTTAACAGGAAACAAACAAATATCAGGAAGAACATACCTAATGCGCCACGGACAATGTTTTCAAGTACAGGGGTCATAATAATGTTTTGGTATGGTTGAAATTTTACAGGTATAAAATTTACAATGGTCCGTGTTTACTCCGCTTCTGCAGAATATACGCGAACCATGGCCAGCTAAAAAGGGTATGACATAGCAATATAATGGAATAATTTTAATTGGCAATAATAGGTATAATAATCAACGTAAATGGGTATCAAAGTAATAGCAACAAAAAAGCGATCTGCCAGCTGGCGGATCGCTTTTGAAAAGGTATTGAAAGCAATTTATCTTTTTACTCTGAAATCCATGTTCACAGATATAGGAACGGAGGAACTATCAGTCACGTTGCCGGTAAAATTACCTCCAATATAACCACCGGAGGCCGGACCAAATTCAGTTATGTTTACATTGATCGTTCCCTGCTTATTGTACGTTTTTTTGTTCGTATAAATGGACACACTATTAACCGGCACAGTTCCGGGACCAGTGGCAGTGAACGATAATGACACATAATCTAAGTTGGAACTATTGCGCATAGCCCATATTGTATGCTGATTGGTACCGTTACCACCCAGCATAAGAGAATCTGGCGGCATAACATAATTGACGGTCGCGCTGTTCATGGTATAATTTAAAAACTGGCTCATTGAAGTGCCACAGGCAACCAGCTTCCCGGCGTTTACAGTTCCTGATGTAACCGCAACATTGGTGGCAGTGCCATTTTGGTTGCCCGTAACATCATAGGCGGTAATAACGGCAGTGGTCGGTGTGCTGTTGCAACGGCCTATCGTTATACTAAAACTGCCGTTGGTTACAGCTGCACGATTGTGAATGCTATCAATTGAAATATCAACAAAACCATTGGTAACAGCGGCTGCGTTACAGTTTACAACGGTACCTGAAACGGTAACCTGTGAAGGTGTAGGCGGAATTACGGTAATAACACCCAGATCGGTATTTGAACTAAAAGGACCGATTTCTTTGGTATATATAATTTGATCACATCTGCCATATACTTTTATCTGCAGTGTTTTATTGATAGGTACTTTACCACTCACCATACCGCTCGTATCAGTATATCCCGAAGATACTAATGATAATGTATCGCTGATTATCTTCAATGTTACACGTGTTCTATATAACGCATTCCCATTCTGATCTTTGATCACTGTTTTAAAATCTACCACTCTTCCATATGGGTAATCGCAATTCCAGAAGGAGAAATGGCCTACGGTGCCTACATAATTTGTGCCCTGTTTGGTAGCCGTGCCTTCTTCTTTCCATAA
>DASUVL010000501.1:0-4558 GCA_036379015.1 Niastella sp. | reverse complement strand
TGGGTAAGCATATGTTCAATACCACCATAAGTGTCTTCTATATTTTCGCGAACTATTGTGATGTCGATGGGGATGCCGGCTTTGGAAAAAACAGTATCAACGCCGTGGAGTGTTTGAAAAACGCGTTTGTTGGCGTAGGTGTTCCAGGTTTTGCGGGCGGTAACGTTTATACTTTTAACGCCTTTTCCCTTGGGGGTTTCCATGGGACCTTTGAACAAAATGCCGAGGCGCTCGATGGTTTGCTGGGCTTCGGGTGTCATACCGTTTGAAAAACCTTTGTCGAACACCCATTTTCCCATATCAACCACTTCGTATTCCAGGGGTACTTTATTGGCGTCAAAAATCTTTAAAACGGCACTCATTATTTCCGGTCCTATGCCGTCGCCTTTAGCCACTGCAATTTTCATATTTATAGTTTTGTTTTTTTATAGTAAAGCCACAGGCAACCAAACACGATCACTTTCACGTCATTATTAGCATAATAATGAATGGGTTATCACGAATGGCTCATGTTAAAAAATTAAATATTGTTCGATGTTAGTAAATCCCCGGCAAAATTAGCCATCCACCCCAACAATTCATATTAAAACATGAATATTTGCTATGGCTGGCTTTTATTTTTGATTATCTTTAAATCGTAAACTGATAGTGTAATGGTCTCAAAGATTTCCGAAGGCATAGAAATAAGTGTCGAAACGTTTTATCAACCCGATTACTCCAACCCTGTTTCGGGAGAATATATGTTTGCCTATCGGATCACCATTGAAAATCACAACAACTTTCCAGTTAAACTACACCGCCGCCACTGGTATATTATTGACAGCAACGGCACAAACCGCGAAGTAGAGGGGGAAGGGGTCGTTGGTGTTCAGCCCACCCTGCAACCTGGCGAGCGCTACCAATACGTAAGCGGCTGCAACCTGCGCAGTGAAATGGGTAAAATGCATGGCACCTACCTCATGGAGAATTTACTCAATAAGACTTCCTTCGATGTGAATATTCCGGTGTTTGAGATGATTGTTCCGTTTAAGATGAACTAAGTAGCGCTATGCGCTAAGTTGAAAAGTTGATAAAGGCGATGAAGGTGATAAAGGCTTCAACTTTGAGTCTCAGGGCTATTTTCAAACCTCAAGAAATACGAAATACATTATAAAACAACAAAAGGCTCCCGTTTACCGGAAGCCTTTTCTGTTTATTAGGTTTGCTATTTATAGCGAGTTATAAAGTTGAGCTACCTCTATCACCTCTTTCAACCTGTCAACTTTTCAACTTAACGAACGCCATGCATCATCTTCTTCAAAAGAGGCGTCAGCGCATATAATAAGGCGGCGGCCACGGTACACAGTATTACAAACACCATAAAAAATTCGTACAGGTTATGTATGGTAAACCCGGCAAAAGTGGGGTATGTAATAGGTATCTTTCTATCTGCCAAAAACGCCAGTTGTTCTGCAGTAGGCTGCATAGTTTTGTCTAAAACACCTTGTAGGTTGATGCCATTTTCAGCAGCAGTTTGATATTTGTCGCCGGTAGGTGGCAGCAGGGCACCAAGCGTTCCGGTTAAAGCATAACCCGCTGCGTTACCCAGGAACCAAACCCCCATTAATAAAGAGCCAAAACGTTTGGGGGCCAATTTGGCCACCAGTGACAAACCAATGGGTGATAAACACAATTCACCCCAGGTATGTAACAGGTATAAGATCACCAGCCAAATAATGCCGATCTTATCATTGTTCCCCAGCCCTTTAACCTGGGTAGCAATAATAAAGTAACCAAGCCCGATCAGCGCAAGCCCGATGGCCTGTTTTACAGTAGAGATCGGTTCTAAGCCCTTTCTTTGCAGTTTCAGCCACATAACACTAAATGGCAGTGCGAAGAGTACTACGAACAACCCATTGAATATTTGCACCATACTGGGCGGCATAGCCCAACCGAGTATGCGGGTGTCGGTTTGTTTATCGGCAATAAAGGTGAGCGAGGAACCTGATTGCTCAAAGGCCGACCAGAAGAATATCACGAAAAATGCAACTACATATAATACCAGTATCCGTTGTGTTTCAATTTTGGTAAGCGATTTATCGGTTAATATAAATATGGCCAGGCTTAACCCCGCCGCATAAATAAAGGGATAAACGTATGTTTTAATGGGCGATAGACCTAGCGCGCTGAAATAGGCGCCAAGTCCTGATTTACCCTCTGCTAAGGGATATTTGATAGCATCCCATGATAAAAATTGAATAATAAAATAGAAGATCACCATCAGTGCCACAAGTAATACCACCGATTGTTTGCTGAATTTTGCATTGGTAGCTTCGCCCTCATGTACAGCGTTTTTATCGGGCTTGGCACCAATGGCCTCTCCGGCTGGCGTAACTACATATTTGTTCTTCAGTAAAAAGAAAACGATCGTTCCCAGCATCATGGCAATACCGGCTGCCAGGAAACCCCATCTGAAGGCTGTCAGGTCACGTACGATTTTACCCGTACCATCGGCTTGTTTAACGGTATGCACCACGTCACCTACCAACGGGCAAATGAACTGGCCCAAAATGGCGCCCAGGTTAATTCCCATATAGAATATGGTAAAGGCTGAATCGAGCTTGCTTTTTTCTTCCTTGGGATAAAGCTGTCCCACCATGGAAGAAATGTTCGGTTTAAAGAACCCATTCCCGAATATTTGCATACCCAGCGATGTCCACATGAGCGTTTTGGCCATCTCCAGGTTACTATCAAAAATATTGGCGCTGGTAAAAAGCACCAACTGACCTAAAGCCAGAATACTGCCGCCTAATAATATACAGTTCCTGTTACCCAGGTATTTATCAGATATGTAGCCACCCAGCATGGGGGTCAGATAACAGAGGCCCAGATAGCCGCCATAAATGATAGAAGCGTTTTCATCGCCCATCATTAATGCCTGGGAAAGAAACAGTGCGAGCACGGTTCGCATACCATAGAAATTGAACCGTTCCCACATTTCGGTTGCAAACAGCACACCCAAACCTTTGGGATGCCCTTTGGATGGGGTTACTTCATTAGCAATTACATCGGGGTTAATTGTAGCAGTTTGAGCCATACATTCATGTAGTTTTTGTTTTTTAAATCAAGCAATCGGTTAGAGCAGTATTTAGCGGCCCAAAATAGCGATTAATTCTAAATCGCAAGTGAGAGAATGTTCAGTGCTTTAGCCAATTTTAGCATTTTATTAAGGGTTTTTGATCAAACCCCAAGCACTATCCCAGCTTCGTATTTGGGATATACCTGGGCTACTCATTTGTTACTTATTTGCTACCCTTATATACCCCTATAGGATAGCAAAAAGGTAGTGCAAAAACGGCGCAAGAGTAGTGCAGGGGTAGTCCAGGGGTAGTAAATGGGTAGTGTTTGGGTAGTAAAAAGGTAGTGCAGGGGTAGTGGAGGTACAATAAAAATTGCATTAATTGTTTAACAGTTAGCAACTTATAAACTGCAGAAATGGCCGTTGGGTAGTAAATGGGTAGTCAAACAGTTTAAACTGTGTTGTAAATCATTGTGTTATGCTGCTGCGGGGTAGCCAATGAGTAATAAAGGTGATAAGAAAACACCGATAAAGTGAAGAGAATTAAAATTCATTAATCCCCCCACAATACCGAAATTCGCCGCGGCAAAAACTACTTCACTATTTACCATGAATATTTTACTCTTAGGATCTGGCGGCCGGGAACATGCCCTGGCCTGGAAGCTTGCGCAAAGTAAACAATGTGACCAGCTATTTATTGCGCCCGGCAATGCCGGAACGACCCAGTATGGCGTTAATGCAAATCTATCGATCACCGATTTTGATGCCATTAAACAATTTGTACTTGAAAAGGGGATTACGCTGTTGATCGTAGGACCCGAAGAACCGTTGGTAAAAGGGATTACCGATTTCTTTAAAAAGGACGACCAGCTGCAGCAGGTAGCCGTTATCGGTCCTTCGCAATATGGCGCACAGCTCGAAGGCAGTAAGGCCTTTGCAAAAAAATTCATGATACGCAACGGTATTCCAACAGCTGCTTACCGCGAGTTCGATGAATCGAATTACGAAGAAGGAATACCATATTTGCAGCAACATGCATTGCCCATTGTGCTGAAAGCCGATGGACTGGCAGCTGGTAAGGGTGTGCTTATTTGCCAGTCGCATGTTGAAGCGGTTGCCGAATACGAACTGATGTTGCACCATAGTAAGTTTGGCGATGCGAGTAAAAAAGTAGTGGTAGAAGAGTTTTTAAACGGCATTGAACTAAGCGTTTTTGTACTCACCGATGGAAAGGACTATGTGCTGTTACCAGAGGCAAAAGATTACAAAAGGATAGGAATGGGCGATACCGGTTTAAATACAGGCGGTATGGGAGCGGTAAGTCCGGTCCCGTTTGCCGATGCCGCATTTATGAAAAAGGTAGTGGACAAAGTAGTAGAACCTACCGTGCGTGGTTTGCGGGAAGAAGCGTTCGATTATACAGGATTTGTATTCGTAGGATTGATCAAGGTGGGTGACGAACCATATGTTATTGAATACAATTGTCGCATGGGCGATCCT
>DASUVL010000500.1:0-6653 GCA_036379015.1 Niastella sp. | reverse complement strand
AGAACCTTCAATACTTTTTTGCCCTGTGAATGCATAATTCACATAACTGAAAGGTTTAAAACCGACACTGCTGGCCCAATGGTTGTTTATTTTGCTCGATAATGAAATGCGCTTAATGGTAACGTCTTTCGCTGAGTTGTTGTCGCTGTTGATTGAATTTCCCTTGAACGTTACCGTTTTTCCAACAATGCCAAGGTCAACCTGGGCAAGACTTCTTTCCAAACCGATGAGGGAAGCAGGGTTTTTATTGATCAAAAAGCCTGGTGTTGATATCAGGGCCATAGAAGTGTTTGCCATGCCACTGCTGCGATCGGGTTGCAGCTCCTGAATTTCGCCCACCCCGTACACAGAATAGGGCGAACTTAAATTCTGCGCATTTACTGTATTCACAAGCACCACAAAAAAACCGGCCAATAAAAATATTTTTCTCATTATATAGTGGTTATTCGATTGTCAATAAGTTTAAGACCAGTTTGGTTTGATAGGTTTCATTTTGCGTGCCGCCGATAACGGCCCGGTTAATTTGTTTGGCAACGTTGGGGGCGGATTCCAGGATAAATAATCCATGATCTGCTGTTCCCGGCGTGTTTAATAAGGCGTTTATATAGGAGCTTATATCGAACGTATACGTTGTACTGGAGCCATACACGAAATCGATGGACGGCGACCGGACTTGAGTAACACCCTGGCCTGTTGTGTCGGTCAGTATACCGCCCGGTATGTTCGATGCATCGGTTGTTTGCAGGTACAGCGGGTTGGGTAGTCTGTTGCCGTATAGATCGTAGGTGCCCTTTACCACTTTCAGCACCAATTTGGCGTTCATTAGCCGAACCACTTCATTTATTTTAAGCATTTCGCGTAAGGTAGGGAATAAAGCTTTCAGGTATACGCCGGTACCAGTTTGGCTAAAGGCAAATGGATTGGTGTTGCTGGCAAAAAACTCACGTTGCTGGTTTGTGGCAGGCTGCAAGGGTGTACCGTTTCGATTGGTAATAATGCGGTTAAACTGGGCCTCCTTACGTGTAATTACAAATTCAATTATTTTATCCTGCTTGAAAGGAAGAGAAAGGTGATAGTGTAACCGGAGTCTTACACTGCTGTCGCCCAGGTTAAAGCCATATACTGCAGCGTTGTTGGTATTGGTAGGCTTTATAGCAATCCCCTTAAAGTAATCAAGGAATATCTCCTGACTGGAAAATTGGGTCGCTTTGGATTGTATTTTGTTAAAGAAATCCTGTCCTTTTGTATTGGGCAATCTTATTATAACCGAATCTTTCGCCGATGGTCTTATGTTTCTGGACCAGGTAGCCAAAGGCGTACTGATCACAGGAAGGTTGGATGTGTTGTATATGTCCAGTTTATCCTCAATACTGGGTTGTTGAGCCAGTTCGTAAACAGATATAGCAAAAGGTTGAAGGGTATCGCCATAATAGTATCCGCTAGGCCTCATGTCAAGTATCAGTGAATCATACACAGCGCTTTTAGGTAAAAGGGTGGAAGCGTCTTCACCAAGTGTGGGTAAACCCACCTGAAGAAAAGTACTGGCAGTAGTTTTACCTACATAGCTGTCATTATAGATGCCAATCAGGGAAAAGCTATTGTTGTTGGTAGTAAATGAATCCAACACGTAGCTGGATAATACAACCCCAACTGTATCAACAGTAATAATGCGGGTATGGCTTTCGGCCAGGTCACTGCCCACCTGGATATCTTTTTTATAACACGAGGAAAACAGGCCGGCAATCAATAAGCAGTAAGTAAAAATGACAGGTACCCTTTTGTGTATATACATATTATGGTTAGTGAGTGATTGTTTAAGCTAAATCAGGTTTAGGTTTAACGATTAATGAGCATTACATAAGCCTGTCCGGATGACCTGTTTCGGACGGGGTGTAAAGTAATGGAATATAAGGTTTAAACTTTCTGCATCTGGCAACATTTGTTATCATTTTAACACCTCTTTGTGTTCATTTACCCCCGGCTTGCTATAGCTTGTGCCCCCGTGGCTAATTAGGCTCAGGCGCGCAAAACTATAGTAATACACGGGAAAAACGAGCAACATTAGCATAATGACAATGAGAACTACGCAATTTATTTGGCCGGCAGCACGAAAATTTGTTATTATATATTAATGCCTCCGGATAATCGACGAAGCTTTTATTTTTGCCGGTGGAAACTAAATTTCAAATGTGCAAGCGAAATTGTGCAAATTTGCAAATTTATAATAAGCCCGGTAAAATCCCGACAATAATCGGGACAGGTCGTGCAAATGTGCGGATAGGAAAATGATATGGGCGATCAAATTTGTTAATACTTGGTTAATCTTATGGTTTACAGCAGTTAACATGTTGGTTGTTTCTGTAAGCTTGCAGCTTTTTACCAGTAAAAGTTGTTTAAATAGCGAAATTGGTAAGTTGGGAAGTTGGAAAAATAACGGGCGACTGGCCCCGGAAGATCAAATTATAATGCTGGTCGACTCAAAAACCTTATCTATCTATTTTATAAAGTTGTTAGGAATACACAGAAATATTTTTACCTGCCGAAATATTAAATTAAAAAACCAAAGCATGTGAAAATGCTTGCCCTGACCGGGAAAACGGCTTTCCGGATCACTGGTAATGTTTTAAAAAATAAAACAGAAAATAAATCAAAATGAAGAATGTTCTAGTTTACTCCCTGGCCCTTGTGATTGCTACCGCACCAATTCTAATCATTCCTGCTTGTAGTAAAAGTTCTGACAGCTCAAGCGACCTGGTGGGTAACTGGGCAATCGGTGATTTTTTTGATGGTTCTGCCCGCAGTGAGGCAGTTTCGTTTACTATTAACGACACTGTTTTTGTAGGTACAGGAATGACATCTTCAAAACGTCTTGAAGATTTTTGGAAATATTCGCTGGATAAAAGATACTGGACCCGAATAGCCGATTTTAAAGGTGGTCAACGCAGTCAGGCAATCGCATTTGCTGTTAATAACAAAGGCTATGTTGGAACTGGCTTAGATAAAGATCTAAATTACACAAAGGATATGTGGCAATACAGCCCCGACAGCAATGGCTGGGCTCCAAGAGTTGACTTTTTTGGTACTGCCCGTAGAGATGCCGTTGCATTTATAGCCAATGGTAACGCTTATGTGGCAACCGGTTACGATGACAACTACCTGAAAGATGTTTGGCAATACAATGCGTCTGCTGACAGCTGGAGCCAAAAGGCCGGTATCGCCGGTTCAAAAAGAGCTGAAGCTGCCGTATTCACTGTAAATAATAAAGTATACCTGGTTAGTGGTAATAACAACACTTCTGCATTGAACGACCTGCAGGTGTACGATCCGGTTGCCGATACCTGGACTACCTTAAGAAAACTGACCAACTCGAGTGATGAGAGCTATGATGATAAATATACTTCCATTATCCGCTATAATGCAGCCACTTTTGTAATAGATAACAAAGCATATCTTACAACCGGTGAAAGCGGTAGCATGAACTCTCATACCTGGGAGTATGACGCTGCAACTGATACCTGGACTGAAAAAACCGGGTTCAGTGGTGCTGCCCGTACAGGCGCATTAGGTATTACGTTGAAAAATCGTGGTTTTGTACTGGCTGGCCGTAGCGGTGCTGCTTCTTTTGATAACATGTACGAACTGCAGCCAACTATTGAAGATAATGACGATGACAATCAGTAAAAAACATAAACTGGTACTGCTGGCAGCTATACTTATTGCTGCCGGCAGTACTATTTTTTTACTGGTTATAAAACCGGCTCCCGCCCAGGGATTATCATACAACTGTTTTAAAACAGAACATGGTTGGGGCTACGATGTACTGGCTAATGAAAGGATCGTTATCCATCAGCCTTATATTCCTGGTAAATCCGGAGTGAACGGATTTAGTTCCGAACAGGAGGCTGGCGCCGATGCGCAAAGTGTTATAGAAAAGATAAAATCGGGAGAATTCCCATTATTAAACCACCAGCAGCTGCAACGTCCCGGCGTCTCACGTACTCAATCAAAGTGATGACCAAAGAAAAAATCCGGGAAGCCCTTGCCTTCGTGCTTGGATTTAAACCGGTAAAAACAGTACGACACAAACTGCTGGTAATAAGCGTGCATGTTATACTCTGGGGCCTGTTTTTAGTATTGCCCCTGGTCATTTACCGTATCCGCATTCCAGATGTAAGTTTCTTCTACCGCGAAATCATCAATAAGTCTTTCCTCATCATCCTGTTCTATGTCAATTTCTATTATTTATTACCCCGGTTGTTTAAGAACAGGAAACTATTCAGCTATTTTTTAAGCCTGCTTTTCGCCCTGGCTATTTTGTGTATTCAACAACTCGTTTTCGAAGTATATATATTAAAAACCCACGAAAGGCGTTTCGGCAGGTTCTATTTAAAAGAGCGCCCGGTAATGGCTGAACGTAAAAGTTATATAATAGGAAAGGCCGGGTACGGCTTTACCATGCAATCACCCGTTACCCGCGAACCCGAAAATGCCGTTGTATCAGCCAATGATGAGCCTGTTTTTGTTACCACTAATGATTCAGCTTTACTTTTCAATGCGATACCGCCGCCGCGTTTTTTCAGGGAACAGTTTCCGCGCATGTTGTATATTATAACCATTAAAGATGCATTGAGCTCGGGCATAGTGATATTGCTGTTAAGTGGTTTTTTAAAACTGGCGCATTCGCTTTTTGTAAGTGAAAAACAAAAGAAATTACTGGAGAACGAACGGCTGAATGCAGAGCTGAACTTTCTGAAGCTGCAGATTAACCCGCATTTTTTGTTCAACACGCTTAACAGTATCTATTCGCAAGCGCACTTTAAATCGGAACAAACCGAACACAGCATATTGAAGTTTTCGCGCATTATGCGGTATGTGTTATACGATTCAGCGGCCGATAAAATACCGCTTACGCAAGACCTGGAATATATCAGTAATTATATTGATCTGCAGCAACTACGGCTTTCGAAAAATATTACCATTCAGTACGATGTTTCAGGGCCGGTAAACGGATTATCGATCGCTCCCTTGCTGCTGATCACGTTCATCGAAAACGCCTTTAAGCACGGTATTAGTTATACAGCACCATCCGAAATAAAAATATCCATTGCCGTTACAGGCAATGAATTATCGCTAACAGTGGGAAACGCCATAACCCAATCAAGCAGGGAATCGACTGGCGGTGTAGGGCTTATTAATGCCCAACGAAGGCTGGATGTATTATATCCCGGCCGGCACTTGCTGGATGTTATTGAAAACGATCACCTGTATATTGTTAATCTGAAAATCGAATTGGATCATGAAAGTTAATTGCATTATCATCGATGATGAACCCTGGGCGCTCGACCTGTTAGAAGATTTTATTCAGAAAGTCCCTTATCTGAACCTGGTGGCTCGTTGCGAAGGGCCTGTTTCGGCGTTCCCGTATTTTGAAAAAGAAGAAATTGATCTCGTACTGCTCGATATCAGGATGCCCGACCTGAGCGGTACACAGTTCCTGAAAACCCTGAACAAAAAGCCTGCGGTTATTTTTGTTACGGCACACAATGAGTTTGCCGTGGAAGGGTTTGAACTGGATGCGATCGACTATTTGCTGAAACCGGTTCCGTTCGACCGGTTTATGGCTGCCGTTAATAAGGCTTACGAGTATATCAGCTTTAGGAAGGCTAAAACTGCTTTGAAGAAAGATGATTTTCTCTTCATTAAAACCTCGCACAAGATCCAGAAGATCTTCTACAGCGATATATTATACCTCGAAGGTTTGAAAGACTATACCAAAATTCATTTGGTCGACAGCAAGAAGCCTTTTGTTACGCTGCAAAGCCTCAAATATTTTGAGAGCAGGTTGCCCCACGAAGATTTCATTCGTATTCACCGGTCGTATATTATTTCCCTGCGGAAGGTAGATACGGTTTCGCGTAAGGCCGTACTGCTGGGTGAAACCGAACTGCCTTGCAGTGAACATTATCGTAATGTGTTGTATACGATCATAGGAGAGAAGCTGTAAAACTAATGTGATAATGTGATAATTTGATAATGAATACAGTTACGAACACACGCTTAACGCCTAACGCAGAACGCCCAAGACAAACGGTAACAAGCGTTAAGCATTAAGCGTTTTGCGTTAAGCGTAACTAAGAAAATTAGTAATTGAAAATAAATTCTTATATTGTGGAGGTAAATATAAAAAAGTGAGGTAACCTTATGGCTTATCCTGCGTCACTTATAGCTTTTGCCTTTGTTAAAAAAGGCATTGAAGAAGGGAAGTTTGTCACCCAAATGAAGTTGCAAAAGCTGGTGTATTTTGCACAGGGCTATCATCTTGCAAAATATCACACACCCCTCATCAAGGAAAATTTCCAGGCCTGGAAGTACGGGCCGGTTATACCCGAAATTTACAACGATTTTAAGCTCTACGGTAGTCAACTTATCACCGATACGGCCTCCTTTGTCCCTTCCGAATCTTATACCCCCCCTTTCAGTCTTGATGCCGAAGCCATAGATACTATCAAATATACCTGGGATGTTTTAAAAGATTTCTCGGCTATGGCTTTATCCAATTGGACGCACCAGCCCAATGCGCCCTGGTCAAAAGTATATGACCCCGATGTAAGAGCAACCCCCATCAGCAATGACGAAATAAAAAATTACTTCCA
>DASUVL010000499.1:0-14651 GCA_036379015.1 Niastella sp. | reverse complement strand
GATAAGTCATTCCTACCAACATTCGTTGGTGTAAAAATGCAATAAATACTATTTTAAGAAGCTGATTTGCAAGGCAAACGATAACCCGGGGCTTGTATACGCGACATATTGGCGACCGGGTTTACCCCGAAATAGGGTTCTGTCGAAGCCAATCCCCTATTTTACCCTGATCACCCCTTCTGTAATCACCGGAAATTTTGAAAAAGTAGCGGAATCATAACCGGGCATAATGAGTTTCTCATCGGTTACCAGCATTTGCATTTTTTGCATGGCCTTTATATACCCATTTGCATCAAATGTGCTGAATGAGGGCGCTGGTGTTACAAAGCTCGAGTTGTAATAGATCCAAACATTATCCGAAGCAAGGGCCATATTGCCAAGCACCGTCTTCACCAATGCATACTGTGGCAGCGATGGCTTCCTGGCGCCAGGGAATATTCTGAGACCCGGAATTATTTCTTTATTGTACCCTTCTATCAGCGTTACCCGGCCTTTGGTATTTATTTCTATCATCTTGCGCACCTCTTTTCTATTGAATTCGCTGTTTACGCCGCCCTTCTGCCACGCTGCAGTTGTGTAATAATTGTAATCTTCCCGCTGAAGCCATACCTGTGCATTGGGAAACAGATCAACACTATTCACATGATCAAAATGCGGGTAAGTCAAAATAATATCCGTGATATCTTCCGGACGAACAGCTAACTTTTGCAGTGTAGAATCTGGTCGCAGATCATCTATCATATCAAAATCCTTTGCTGATTCAACACTGTATAAAAATCCTGCATCCATTAAAATGTACTTTCCATAGCCTTTGATCAGCCAGAGCATGAAATCAATACTTACACTGTCTTTTGTTGATGATGATGTATCGAGTGAGTCATGCACCATAGATGCATATTTTAATGCATATACTTCATATTGCGGTGTTTGGGAAATAGCGAGACTGGAAGTGAAAAAACCAATTAAAATAAGATACATTTTTTTCATAGTACTGATTAATTGCTATTTAAGGGGCTGGGCCACTTACCCTGGTATTTTTATAGTGAAACAAATGTACTAATTACACGCAAAAACCAAAAAAAGAGCCCCGACTTTGTCGAAGCAAAATCGGGACTAAATGTTACAACTTGGACCGTTATAATTTTATAACACTAACGAATATTTATTGTGTCAATGAACCTTATTTTTTCCCCATTAATTATTTCTTACTTTTCCTTTGCCTGCCGATTTTGATTGTATCCTGATGATGGATAATGAATTTGCCGGGGCCTGATAAGTAAACGATTTGCTGACAGTAATATTTGATGTTTGTGGTACTACATTTTGCGCACCATCACAGCTATTTTCTGTCGCAGGATCGCCACTTAATACAGTAACACTTGCATTTGCAATTAGCGTGCCTAAAGCCGCCAGGTTTATTTTGGCCGGAACTACAGCCGCATCCGTATTCACTATTTTAAGTATGACATCGCCGGTTTTGCTATCTTTTACACAAGAAGCTGCAAAAGTTTTTGCAGTATCTGCTACATTGGCAGTAATAATATTCGAATAATAGGTATCGCCTTCATTATTGGCAAACATCTTTTGTACGTAATAATTTATCGTAACACAGACTTGTGTACCGGTAAAATAGATCAGGTTAGGATTCCATTGGGTATGCCCTTTTCGGCCCAGCAAGGGGGCATAGGAAGAGAACAACACTACATCTCCATTGCGTTCCAACGAGGTCATGTACAGCGCTTCTGCCAGGGCCGACCGAAGGGTGTTCCTGCGCTTTACATCGTGCGCCGCATACTCGCCCACATACACTTTTGATGCCGTACGGGCATAATTATCATACCGTTTCAGATTATTTACAAACCACTCGGGTTTTTCATAATAATGCTCATCAACCATTTCAACCTTTACCTCATTGGCAAAACGCCAGCCCAGGTCATAATCTTCACCGGAGTGAAATGGCCCTGTTGTCCCTATTATGGTGATCTCCGGATGTTTTGCATGTACTACATCATAGATCATTTTAAACCGCTCCTTAAACTCCGGTGTGATCTTATCTTCATTACCTATACCTATATACTGCAGGTGAAATGGTTCGGGGTGACCAGCTGCCGCGCGTTTAGCCCCCCACGTGGTTGTAGCTGATCCATTGGCATATTCTATCAGATCCAGAATGTCCTGAATATATGTTTTCATTTCTTCCATGGAATATCCTTTTTGCCCGGTACCGCCAATACGCCAGGTGCCGCCTGAGTTCTGACAGCTTACACCTGCTGCTACTACAGGCAACGGTTTGGCGCCTACATCTTCACAAAACTGGAAGTATTCAAAATAACCTAATCCAACCGACTGGTGATAATTCCATATATTTCTTTGTGAAACGCGCTGCTCAACCGGACCGATCGTGTTCTTCCATTGATACAGATTGCCCAATCCATCGCCATGCACCAGGCAGCCACCGGGGAAACGCATGAACTTTGGTTGCAGATCGGCAATGGTCTGCGCCAGATCGGCCCGTAAACCATTGGGCCTGTTCTTAAATGTCTTTTGCGGAAACAGAGAGATCATATCCAGCGCTATTTTACCTTTTGCTTTTGCCACGATCACCAACGAAGCACTGTCTTCGTTTTGCGAAGCAGTTAAGGTAGCGGTATATTTTTTCCAATCGCCAGACTGGGTATTGAAGGTAGCTTCATTTGAAAGCTTTCCCTTACTGCCTTTCAGTTGAACAGTTATTGGAATAGCATTGGCAGAAAGTTGTTTTACAAAAACCGAAAAATCATATTGTTCGCCGGCTTTTAAAACGATGCCGTCAAAACCGGCATTGATCAACCCTACGCCTTCCCTACCCTCTTCTTCTATGTTCAGCACTACGTAGTGTGGATTATTTGCATGTACCGGAGCGCTGGTCTCTATTGAAATGGTGCCATAACCAAATCCTTCCTTGGTAAATTGCCAGGCTGTTAACGGGTGCCATTCGCGCCGGTCGCTGGCGCTGTACTCAAATGAACGGTTCTGAATTAATTCGGCATACAAACCGCCATCGGCGGCATAGTTAATGTCTTCAAAGAAAATACCAAAGAGATTGGGACTGATGGCTTTGGGGGAAGCTTTTTGTTTTACAAGTTTTTGATCCATTTGGGCCTGTAAAACCGCGCTCATACAAACAAAAACATATACAAAAAAGCAGGCAAATCTTTTCATACAAAGCAATTGTTATAATTAATCGTAAAAATGACAATAAATGTACGAATTAGTTCATAAAAAAACCTGGCAGACCAAAACAACAAACGATGTTTCAACCTGCCAGGCCTTATTAACTTGTCAACGTGTTAACGTATCAACTTAATATCCAAACAACTCTTCCAAACTCAACTGCTTTACTTCGCCGATCGTTTTCAGATCATCGAGCTTTATTTTTTTATCAGAAGCCACTACACAATACGTATAAGGCTTACCACTGATCTGGCTTTTGTGCATGGCCTGCACATCCTGCAATTTGAGTCCTGATAAAGATGCATATTCATCTTTTCGGTAATCGCCTTTCCAGCCTTTTTGCTGGGCCGACAAATACGATGCAATAATGCCTTCTTTGGTGATACGTTGTGTTTCCAGGTCTTTTTTAAATCCGGTCCTTGCCAGCTCAAACCGTTGTTCCGATGCAGGCAGTTCATTCAATAATTCATTCATGCCTTTGATGGCCTCGTTCATTTTATCGGCCTGGCAACCTACATATGCCACCATATAGAACGGGTATTCCTTCCTGGCAGGTGTATTATAATAAGCATAGGTTGAATACGCCAGTGCTTTTGATTCGCGAATGGTTTGGAAGACAACAGATCCCATTCCACCACCAAAATAATTATTAAACACATTCACTACGGCTTCTTTACCGGCATCGTACGCCACATCATTTCTTACCCAGCAAATTTCGCTTTGCACCATATCGTAATTGGTAAATAACAATTGAGTAGAAGATTGAACCGCAGGCGCAAAATTCACTTTTTCCGGATAAGCAGTAAATGAAGCCGGCAACGGATGCAACTTTGCAATAGACGTTTCAAAAGCGCCGTCGGCCAGCGGACCGTAATACATGATCCGGTGTTTGTACTGCATCAGGCTGTGCAATACATTCACCAGGTCAGCGGCTTTCAACTGGTTTATCTCTGCATCGGTAAGCCCTGCATTAAACGGATTTTTTGCGCCATACCGCGCATATGATACTAACCCCTGCATAATGCTTTGCTTATCGGTTTTGGCATTGGCCCGGGCTTTCATTACCCGTGTTTTTAACGCCGTTAACGCCGCTTCATCTGGCTTACAATTGACCAGTATTTCTTCAAACAAACCAACCGCTTTGTCGAAATTTTCCTGCAGGCCGTTCATGCTCACCGTTGTTACTTCATTGGTGGCATTTATGCTGAAGTTGCAGGCGAGATTGTAAAATGATTTGCTGATCTGTTCTGCTGAATATTTATCTGTACTTAAAAATTGCAGGTACTGGGCAGCCAGCGGCAATAATTTATTATTCCAGGTACCCATATCAAACTGATAGTATAAACTAAACAGTTCGTTCGACTTATTCTGTACATACAATACATCTGCAATGCCCGATTTGGCAAAGGTGATGTCTTTATCGTAATCCAGCCACAGCGGTTGAATATCAGCCACCGGCATCGATTCCATCTTTTTCAAAAAGGCAGATGATTTACCGGCATTGGTCTCAATAGGCGTAATGGGTGGCTTTTCAACTTTTACAATATTTTTATCCTCACCTTTTCTTTTATAGATCAGCACATAGCTATTGTCGCCCAGGTATTTGCTAACGGTGGCAACCAGTTCAGCCTTGGTGATCTTGGCCATATCATCCAGGTACGACACATCTTTATTCCACAGCGTGCCCCGGTTCTTAATAAATGCATCCATCAATTGCAAGGCGCTGCTGGTGCTGTTATCGAGCTTTTGCAGCATGGCTAATTTGGTATTGGCAACAATAGCTTTGATCATGGCTTCATCAAAATCGCCTTTTTTCAATAAATCCAACTGGCCCATCAACAGGTCTTTTACCTCTTCCAGTTTTTGTCCCTGCTTGGGCGTACCAAGCATCAGGAACATGCCATAATCTTTATACTGTTGTAAACCAGCTTGCGTGCCCTGTGCTTTTTGCTGTTTATTCAGGTTCAGGTCGAACAAACCGGCTTTACCATTCGAAAGCACAGAAGAAGCCAGGTCAAGTACCATGGCATCGTGTGAGCTGGCAGCCGGTGTACGGAAGCAGATACGCATATTTTCTGCCGAAGGCCCAAAGATCTCTTTTACGATGGGCGCGGTAATGGGTTTCTCCGGTGCGCTTTGATATTCCTGTACCGGTTTGCTTTGCATGTACGAAAATGCCTGTTCCACTTTTTTGATCATTACATCCGGATCAAAATCACCTGCCAGGATAATACCCATATTATTGGGTACATAATACCTGTTATAATAGTTCCTGATGGCTATCAGAGAGGGATTCTTTAAATGTTCAATAGTACCAATGGTAGTTTGCTGACCGTAATTATGCGTAGGGAACAAACCGGCCATCATCGCTTCCTGTACTTTCGCGGCATCATTATCCAGCCAGCGGTTCTTTTCTTCATACACCGCTTCCAGCTCGGTATGAAACAGGCGAAGGACCGGTTTGCGAAAACGTTCTGCCTGAATAGCCAGGAACTTATCAACCGCATTGGCAGGGACGTCTTCTTCATAAACCGTTTCTTCCACCCAGGTATGGGCATTGGTCTTTTGCGAACCAATATTGCTCATCAATTTATCATATTCATTGGCAATAGCAAAACGGGAAGCAATACCGGAGATGCTGTCAATGGTTTTGTAGATGGTTTTACGTGCCTCAGCATCTTTGGTAGCGCCGTATTGTTCGTATAAGGCATCGATCTTATCTAAATAAGGTTTTTCTTTTGCCCAGTCGAGCGTACCATACTTGTCGGTACCCTTAAATAACAGGTGTTCGAGGTAATGGGCCAGGCCGGTATGATCTTTAGGATCGCTATTGCTACCGGAACGAACCGCCATGCGATAGGTAATACGGGGTTCCTTATGATTAACGGTTAAAATAACAGATAATCCGTTTTTCAAGGTATAGAACCTTGCCTGAATCGGGTCGTTGGTTACATATTTATACGTGTAACCACCAGCAGATGCCTGTTTCCACTGGTACTTGTTTTGTGCGTTGCTTTCGTAGGCTACCGAAAGGAGCAGTAAAAGAGCAAAAACCTTGTTGAATTGCATAATGATATGTTGGTTTACTTCAATTGATTAAGCTGATATTGAGCGTGCGACCATGTAGTAAGAAGCAGGCTTCAACAGGCAGCTGGTGAACAAAAAACTAAAGACTATTAATAAAGACGCTTGGCGAGGTGCAATGTATTAGCTGGCTGTTACACTTTTTTCCATTAAACTGTATAACTGGCTTATTTCACAGACAAGCGGTTGATTGAAACTGACAGGTCGGTCCCGGGGATTTTCGCTTCTTGATAACTTTTAGACGTACGCCACCTTACAGATCCAACCCCACCTAAAAAAAGCCCCGTCAATGGCGGGGCTTTTATCTATTATTTATTTACGTCCTCATACCAGCAAGGTCAAATTGCGATGGTAAATGGAATGGCCGATATATCCATAACCATTCGTTGTGCGAGCCCATGCCTGTACAATAAAGCTGAAAGCACATTGTATGGGTGGTCTCCATGCTGCAGGCACCGTAGGTACTGCAAAATTTTGCACACCGGCCCACACGTTTCCGGGTGGAACAGCCGTTTCGTATGCCTGGCTATAAATACCAACCGCCTGGTTCTCACCATACGTTGCACTAAAGCTCCACGCGCGCAAATTGCCTTCGGGATCATTAGCGGTAACATTAAAGGTCAATCCATCGGCACCGGGGCCAATTTTCTCAATGGCGCAAGCTGCTACTTCTACAGCACCATGTTTTATGCTATTGATGTTAACGGTAGGTACATTGTTATCAACATACAACGTCAGCACCTGGGGCGCAGAAGCAACCGGGGTTACACCATCAGCCTTAAAGAATTCCACTTTGAATCTATGTAAACCTGTATCCATGCCTAAGGTAGAGAACTGTATCAACAGGTCGTCAATGGAATATTCCTCTGCGGGATTGGTCAACGTATATTGCTTATTGGCATTGGCTGAAAATGCTATTGGCACATAGTTCGCTCCGTTCCAACGGTAATTTGTCCACGCCGAAACCAATGGCAGGAAGGAGGCACTACCCGGCACGGCATGTAAGATGCGGTATTTATTAGCGCCAATACCAATGAGGGCTGTAACATTTACTCTGTTTGCGATAAAATTCAATACGCCACCGAAAGCGGCATTATGCGCTTCTACAAAATAACCAGCCGTTGTGGTGGCTCTGCCGGTTACCGCATTCAATACAGATGCAGAAGTAGGAATAAGCCCAACGGTACCAATGATGGCTCCCAGCAATGCCGGACTGGGCGCTGGTTTGCGTGCGAAGTATAACTTGGTAAGATTGGTAAAACTGTTGAAAAAGTTAGCAGGATAATCTCCCGTAAAAGCAGGATTGGAAGAACTAACCCTGAAACCAAAATAAGTGTATGGCAATCCTAACAGAGAGAACAGCGTGGCATTTATTTCGGGCAAAGCAATTTTGAATTTCCAAATGCGGTGCGGAACAGCCGATTTGGGCGAAGGGCCAAACTCAACGCGGCACTTTGATTCGGGCGGTTCGGAAATGCCTGTCCAGGTACCAGGTCCCAGGTATTTTTGCAAACCCAGTTTATTGGGGAAGCCTGGAAAAGGACCATAGTTTACATCTTTGTTGGCCGAGATGCCTTTATTTTCGTCTACATCAAAACTAAGCCAGTAATAATCACCGGTACCAAAATCGTTTCCGGTATCGCCCACTACATCGAGGGCCATGTACAGGAATTTAGAATCATTCTTGGCAAACACCCAGCCTTTAGCAAATTGAAATTCGCCGGCCCCGGTCCAGGAAGGGTCCATAATAGAGGTAGTGGGATCAATAGTTGATTCGGCCCACTTACTTGTTAGCGCTGTAATTGCGGTAAAAATGGGAGGAATGGAGACGCTTTCTTCTGTAAGCATAATAGTGCGATTTAATGATGGTTATAGACAATAGTGATTCAACATGACATAGTAAGTCGTCATGCAACTGTTTTAATTAAATGGTTGGATCATTTCCCGGGAAGCAGGAAAAAACGCATTTGCTACTACTAATAATTGCCATTAACCAGAGAGAGATTACTTACGTGGGTGATACAAAGATTCATGATCTCTTTGGATCATGAACCCGTACTAACACGGAAAAACGAGGCGTAATACTACGGAAATTAATGTAATAACATGTATGTTATCAACTTTCATGATCCTGGTCATTTTTTTGGGGGCATTAGAAATGAAAAGGCCGCCTCTTGCAAGAGACAGCCTTTTCAATATTTGCAACTGCGCGAAGATCAGGGCTTCGTTGTAGTAGACCAGATACTTTTGAGCGAACTGTACGATAACTTTTTAATAATTATCCCGTTGGCAGATTTAATGTGGATCTTATTAAACGGTTTGGTTGGAAAAAAGATCTCTGTCATCACTGCTAAGCCATCATCTGCAAACATTTCTACAGAAGCAACATCTATTATCAGCGTACAATTAATATTGCCTGTTTTACGAATGCGAGGTACAACATGCTTACCTGCAAAATCTTTTTGAAAATTTGTTATTCCCGATTTAGTCCGGTCGATGAAATATTCCTGTCTTTGTTTATCATATGCTATTTCTACCTGTTCTCCTGCATCATTGGACAGCATTACTGAAAAATCACCTGCCTGATCAAGGTTCAGATCAAGACGTGCGGGAAAAGTTATTTTTCCGATTGAAGATGCCAGATCGAAGGATTTGTTAACCTTTACATTTTGAAGAACAACCGGTTTCGACCGGATGCTATTCAATTCTCCGATGGGCTCCATGGCCAAAAATATTTCCTTGCCTATATGTTTTATTTTTATCTCGCGGGGAATGGTCATCGCATTTCTCCAGGTATTTGTAGGAACCACATTCGCATATTGCCAGTTACTCATCCAGCCTAAAAATATTTTCCGGTTGCCTGTATTGCTCCAGGTAATACCGGCATATTCATCAGGTCCATGATCCAGCCACCTGGTATCGGTATGCGACGGAGTAAACCGGTTACCGTTGAACTCTCCAACAAAATACTGTGTAGCTGAACCACCATTGGGTCCACCAGGATTCAGATTTACGATCAGTACCCAAACCTTTTTTCCATTGTCATCCATTGCAAATAAGTCGGGGCATTCCCACACACCACCATGCGCACCCAGGTCTTTTCCAAACTCGCTTTCCTTTGTCCAGGTCTTTAAATCCCGTGAGGAATAAAATGTTATCTGGTCTTTGGTGGCCAGGGTCATTATCCATTTTTGCTGCTGCTCATACCACATTACTTTGGGATCGCGAAAATCGGTGATACCCGGGTTCTTCAATACCGGGTTACCGGCATATTTCGTCCAGGTTTTACCATTATCAAGGCTATATGCGATGCTTTGGTTCTGGAAGTTATTCCTGCCTTCTTTCTCTCCCCTGGGATCATGGTGTGTAAAAATGGCTACTAACGGGGTGAGACCATTTTTGCCAAAACCTGAAGTATTATTTTTATCTACCACGGCGCTGCCGGAAAATATATAACCGAGGCTATCAGGATACAATGCAATAGGTTGGTGCTGCCAGTGAATTAGATCCTTACTGGTTGCATGACCCCAATGCATGGGTCCCCATACCGTACTATCAGGATAATACTGAAAGAACAGATGGTAAATGCCGTTATAATACACCATTCCATTCGGATCGTTGATCCATTTTTCCCTGGGTGAAAAATGGATCTGCGGGCGATGCATTTCCTGGTAGAGCTGTTGGGCGTATGATGCTTGTATTGATACGACTAATATAAAGAACGCTGTAATAAAGATCGGTTTCTTTTTATTCATACTATATGCTTTGTTTGAATGAAGGCAACAAGGCATCGAGGAATACAGCACCCCTCGTTGCCTTTATGCCTTTTTACCTCGGTGCCTTTAATAACCCGGGTTTTGCTTATACAATCCTTTGGTAAACGTAATTTCAGATTGCGGGATCGGTAAATATTCATCCCTGCCTGCTGTAAATACAGCGGTAGCCAAAAAAGTTCTCCTGCTTTTTTCAATGCTTATATAATCATTCAACACCTGGGCTGCCATACCCCACCGTACCAGGTCGAAAAAACGTTGTCCTTCAGTAGCAAATTCAAGACGTCTCTCCCACTGCAATGCGGTACGTGCATAAGCCTGTGTAAAACCGGCAGCCGGATAGGGTTGCATATTATAGTTTGAAGCAAAAGTACCATCCTGTTTCTTCAGTTTTGCCGTACTGGCTGCAGCCCTCGCTCTGATCTGATTGATAAGCGGCAGGGCTTTATCGGGTTGCCCCAGTTCAATATATGCTTCTGCCTGTATTAATAAAACTTCGTCGTACCGGAGAATGTCATAATTTTTTGCAACACCCATAAACGGACCATTCTTGAAATAAGATGAGCTGGTTGCCAATTGCTGGTTACGCATCGTATGAAAATTGCCGTATACGCCCGGGTCGCGCACCCAACTGTTGCTGAAAACTTTTGTATTATCATATTTGTAAACGTGCCCGTCGATACCTACGGTATGATCAATACGTACATCAACAGTTGCTGTACTTAAATTGGCATTGCTGTTATTAAAGGTAGTAAAGTTAGGTAACCCATTTGTATTGGTAGTATAGGCATTGACCAGGTTCTGACTGGCCGCATGAAAACCGCAGCATCCATATTGCGGAGCGCCATGCGGATAGTTCAACCCATCTTCATAATTTAATCTTCCGGAAGTTGTACCATCGTTGATCGTAAATTGAATGGCGAATATTGATTCCGGTCCATTTTCCGTTTCAGGTAAAAAATTATTGGCTATGTCGGCGCTTAATGCATATTTGCCGGATGAAATAACCGATTGACATAAGGCTACTACTTCCTGCAATCTTGTTTGATTGATATTAATTATCTTATGTGTGGCATCCTGTTCGTAGGCCTGAAATAGTCGCAGTTTTGCCAGGTAAGCCTGTGCAACATATTTATTAGGTCTACCGATCTCTGTTTGGGTAACAGGCAGGTTATCTACTGCAAATTGAAGATCTTCCCCAATTTTATTCCACGATTCATTCCACGATAGATCATTCGACACTTTTAAAATATCTTCAGAGGAAGTATTTTCGTCAAAAATGGGAATATTCTTATACAAGATCTTCATAACAAAATAGCTATGCGCTCTTAAGAATTTCAGTTCGGCCAGTCTTGATTTTTTTTGCGGGAAGCCTGCTTCCGAAAGTTCATTAACTGCACGGAGCGCCACATTAGCCCGGGAAACAGATTTAAATAAATTTTTCCAGGTTCGTGAAACAAAAAAATCCATGGTGGGCGTAACCAGGTTGTAATGTTCCATGGCATCTACTTCCCCCACATCGCCGGTGCCACCGCCACCTTTATAAGCATCGTCGGACCGCACGCTTCCATAAGCCCACATGCTGTAGATAGGGCCGGTCATATCACCGTTACCTATGGCCGCGTAAGCAGCAGTAACAAGCCCTTCAACTGCTGTTGGGGTTGTGAGCGCCGATGATGACAATACCCCCGTTGGTGTATATTCTAATTGCTTTTTGCAGGAACCGGAAAGAAATATGGCTAAACCTATAAAAGCCGGTATATATATATTTTTCATCTTGATGACGATTTTGATTGGAGATTAAAATGAGGCGTTAATACCGAAAGTGAAAGTTTTAGGTACCGGAATTGGGTCGAGGTCAATCCTTTCGGGGTCGGGGCTTAAATAACTTTTGTTTTTAAACCAGAATAGATTCTCGGCCATAGCATACAAGCGTATCCCGGTAAAGATGGCTTTGGGTTTCACATTATACCCAAGCTGAATATTACGCATCTTGAAATAGGATGTGCTAACCATAAAATAATCAGAAGTGCGACCCTCGTTATTATTGTCTTTAAGCGTCAGCGCAGGTACTTTGGTATTGGTATGTTGCGGCGTCCAGCCATTGAATACGCCAGGACCTACATTTTCGCGGCTTTTCATCAGGTTATTAAATAAGGTATACACGTCAAATCCCTTTCTGCCAGCCACACCCGAGCCGAATATCGATAGATCAAATTTTTTGTAGGTAAGATCTATTCGTACGCCATATTCCAATGAAGGAAGTGTTGTTCCTATCCAGTTTCTGTCGAGATCATTAATAGTGCCATCGTTGTTGTCATCTACATAACGGATCCTGCCAGGGCCGGCGCCTATTTGCGTGGGGGCCTTAGTTACTTCATCCTGCGATTGAAAGATGCCATTTGTTTTATAACCGAAAATATCGAATTGAGAATGGCCGATGATGGTGTTAACCAGATTGCCGGCATACGCAGGTCGTACACTTTCGGGCAACTCGGTTATTTTATCCCTGAAATGGGCGAAGTTCAATCGTACATCATAACCAAAATCGCTTGTTTTTTCGCCCGCATACCCTATTACCAGTTCCCAACCTTTATTGGTTTTAGAAGCGCCGTTCACTGCTTTTTGCTGGCCCTCGCCCAATGCCGAAGCCACCGGTGGTATAATTAATATACCGGTTGTTTTCCGGGAAAAATAATCGAACGATCCGTAGATCCTGTTTTTTAATAAGGTGAAGTCTATACCTGCATTGATCTCATCGGTCGTTTCCCATTTAAGGTCGGCGTTCCCGGCCTGAGTTTGAACAAAACCGGAAGGCAATGTGCCGGTATTGGCGCCACCCAGCGAATAAGCCGTGCCTATATTCATATATTGCTCCCAGAAGCCGGTCGTCAATTGATTTTGCGTTGTTCCATACCTTGCATCAAAGAGACCAAACCGGGCCAGGTCGCCAATTTGCTGGTTACCCACCCGGCCAACACCGGCCCTCAATTTAATTTCAGAAAAAAGTGTCTGGAATTCCATAAAACTTTCTCTGTCCAGTCTCCAGCCTACAGAAGCTGCGGGAAAAACACCAAACCGGTTATTGGCCCCGAAACGTGAAGATCCATCACGACGAATGGTAACAGCAGCCAGGTATTTATCTGATAAATTGTAGTCAATACGGCCAAAGAGTGAGAATAAGCGATTGCCGGTTGAGCCGCCCGAAACATTGGTGTTACCGGTTCCTGCGCTCAGCGTGAAGTATTCTTCTGTTTGTATAGCAAAGCCTTCTTTTTTTGTATTCTGGTAGTTGAGATTTGTATTAACATATTCGGTACCTGCCAGGAATTTCAGATTATGCTTTTCATTTATATTCCAGTTGTACCGGACCGTATTTGAAAATGTATAACTGAGGTATTTGTTCTGGTCTAACGTAAGGCTATTGGTAGTTCTGTTGAAAGCGCCTTCTGTAAACGTAGGTAAAATTGTTTTGTTCAGAAAAGTTGCATAGTCTGCACCCAGCGTTGACCTGAAATATAAGTTCTTGACAGGTTGAATTTCTGCGAACACACTCCCAAATGTAGAGAGCCTGTTGGCATTATCCCATCTCGACAAATATTGCATGTGGAGTGGGTTATTTCTGTCGGAGTAACCACCACCCGATGCACCTGCAAACGTGGCGCCGTCAGTTTGATACACGGGAATGGTAGGCGCCAAAGTAACTGCCAGGAAAGTGGTTGCTGCACCGCCGATATCACGCGACGTCAGGGTTTCATTTGAGTTTGTTACGCGTACATTTACACCAAATGATGCTTTGCCGTCAAACGCCCTTGTTATAGCGTTTATACTTCCATTCATACGCTCATAACCGGTATATCGTAACATTCCGGTATTTTTCAAATAGCCCAGGTTGATCTCGAGCGATGAATTTTTATTGCCGGCGGAAACGGTTAAACTGTTATTGCTTACCAGTCCGGTTTTATACATTACATCCTGCCAGTCGGTATTTCCGGCGGGTGTACTTGGATCACCGCCAACAAAGGGTTTAACAGTTACGGCGTTTAATACCGGATTATTGAAATCATTGTTCCAATCGAAATTATATATTTCGCCATAGGCACCGGCAGGGTCCTGTTGATCATTAACAGAAGCCTGCCACAATGCTTTACCCCTGTCTACTGAATTCAGCATGTCGAATCTGACAGCTTTCTCAGACTGGGCTGATATACTTGAATTCAACTGAACATTTACTTTACCGTTTGTATTACCGCCATTTTTTGTAGTTACGATAATAACGCCGTTGGATGCACGGGAGCCGTATACCGAAGCAGCGGAAGCATCTTTTAAAACCTGTACCGATGCAACAGTTGCCGGGTCAAGGTTTTGAAATACTTCGGGCCTGGTGGTAGGTATGCCATCAATAATATACAGCGGATCATTAACACCCAGTGTATTGGCCCCTCTTATCAGGATCCGCGAATTGCTGCCATTGGGAGAACCGCCATTCTTTTCAATATACAAACCGGCTACCCGTCCCTGCAATGCCTGCATTGTATTACCGGAGCTATTATTCTTTACCGGTGTCATGTCTACCACAGC
>DASUVL010000498.1:0-4389 GCA_036379015.1 Niastella sp. | reverse complement strand
AAAGATCGGCAGCGCAAAATATTATTTAAACCAACCTCGGTTTGCCTACAAGCATAACCTGATGGGACTTTTGAACCGGTTCTATACCTGGCTGTTCAGAGAACCCGCCCGGCAGGAACCTTATGTTTTTCAACCCCTTCCGCAATTAGGATTCTAAGCGCAATGTGATAATTTGCTAATGTGCTAATGGAATACAGATTCCGGCAACTAAACAATAAACCCTACAAAGCATTCGCTTCGCAGGGTTGTTACAGCACGCCGACTTAGGGGACGAGGGGTTAATGAATAATGTGATAATTTGCTAATGGGATAATCCCGACTAAAGTCGGGACAAGTTGTGATAATGAATACAGCCCAAATGACCCGGTCAAAATGGACAAACACATGTTGCGTTGTCGTTCCGCATTGGGCATACTGCGTTATGCGTTCCGCGTTCAGCCTTCAGCGTTGAGCATTGAGCGTTTGCATTACTTACAAATTTCTTCCTCGATGACTTTCTTCCTCGTTGCCTCGTTGCCTTTATGCCTCGTTACCTTTCTCACGCATTCTCCAACTGTTTCTTCTTAATACTACCCGGTGAGCAGCCATGATATTTTTTAAAGATCTCAATAAAATGGCTCACCTTTTCATACCCCATTCGACCGGCGGCTTCATTTACCGAAAATGGGTTTTGTAACAGCATCGTTCTTGCCATTTCCATTTTTTTATTCAGATAATATTCATAAATGCTTTTTCCATAAATGAGTTTGAAATATCGCTTTAGGGTGGATTCACTTAACGCTACCATTTTAGCGATTGTACCTATACGTGGTGGCGACTTATGAATATAGGAGAGTAAAATGGCTTCAGCCTCCTTTACCTTTTCATAATACAGGTCAATATTACCGGAAGTTTTATCCGTCTCCGCCCGCGAAACAGTGGTCATAAAATCCTTTATCATGGCAAGGGCTGCCGGTAATACATGATGCGTATCTGCTTTCCTGTCTGCTATACAATCTATGAGCTGTGCGGCCAGTTGACTTGTTTTCGCCGGACAGATCTCCATCAACACAGGCATGCCGTTATCGTCCGTAACGTCATCATTTAAATAATGGGCAACCTGTTCAAACCCCGGCTGTTGTTTAAGCCAGTAAGCCGAAATGGTAAATTCTATCAGCTGTACCGGAACCTGGGGAGTCAAATGCAACCCGGCATTCACCGAATCAGGCACCAGGGCAAACCGCTGTTCGCGTACCTTATTAAATTGTTGAAGCTGGTTGATATTTTTCAACTCAACCGATTCAGGCGTATGTACACATAACAGGCTAAACCCATTATTGGCAATATATACCGGCAATGCTTCTTTTATGAGCTCAACAGGCTTCGACAGGTAAAGATCCCACACCCGCATATACAACCCGGCGTCGAGATGCCATTTCTTTATTTGACCACGTCCCATCTCCCCCGAAAATCTGATCAATGTATTTCCTTCTTCCAACACGCCGCCGGTTTCAAGGGCCAGCTCTTTAAACGCATCCTCTCCTTCAATTTTACTTACATGAATTGAATAGCTTTTCATACTCTTATTGGTTTTGATTATGGTTATAGAGGTTATAACAGTAGCCTTGTGGCTATCGAATCAGCCACCTATATTAATACATACACCTAAGTGCTTCTGATGAACCCTTGAAATAATTTGTATTTGCCCCTTTGAGCAGAAACATGCAGCACCGGTAAGCATTTCCTCTTATTTACATGACCAAACAATTATTGAATTGACTTTTATCAATTAAAGGATCGAATAACCTGAAAGATTACATGTTTGTTGATTCGATACCGGTATTCTTTGAATGAAAGGAGGTAAAAGAAAAAACGCCATATCCGGTTTACGGCGCTAAGCAAAAACACTTACCATATTGAAGTGCGCAATGTGATGGCACAATAGTTTTTAGGAAGCCGTTAACATTACCCGATACAGACAAACTGAATACCTAATGCGGACTGTCTCAATGACACCGGAAAAATATTTTCTAACGGTATTTGGAAAAACTAATAATAAAGTTGTTTCAAAACAGGGTTATCCTTTTCAAAGTGAACAAAAAGGAAGGCCACCATCGCGGTGGCTTTTTTATTTGTTATCCACCATACTGCAACTGCTACCTGTTATATTAATTGTAGCCTGGCTTATCAGTGATCTATAAACGAAGCGTTACTGACGCTTTGGCAACAGTCAAAACACAGTAATTTTAATTCTAGAATAACCGTTAGTGTAACAGTTTTTGGTACGTTTCATGCTGGATAAGAAAATTCAAATTTGTAGCGGAATTTTTTTCTCACTTTAAAAATCCTTGGAGAGATTATGACACTTAATAAAGGCCTGAACCGCCGTACATTTCTGCGAAATGTGGGGCTGGCCGCTATGGGCGGACTGACGGGATGCACTAAAGTTTTACCTGAGATCGCATCACTCACACAGAAAAATAATCCGATTAAAAACAAACTCCCCAAATGGAAAGGGTTTAACATTCCTGACTTTTTTCAACCCGACCCCTGGTATGTAGGCGGCAATACACCGGAAGAGTTTTTCAAATGGGTGGCTGATTGGGGATTTGATTTTATTAGGATACCGGTAGCTTATCCATCTTACCTGTCAATTACACCTTATCAGAAATATATTACTGCCGATGATGTATACAAGATAGATGAAAACAAGGTGAACCAGATAGAGAAAACCATTTACCTGGCGCAAAAATATAACCTGCATGTGAGCCTGAATTTACACCGGGCGCCCGGCTTTTGTATAAGTACCGGTTATCACGAGCCTTTTAATTTGTGGAACGAAAAAAAGGCGCAAGATGCATTTGTCCATCATTGGAGTTTCTGGGCAAAGCGGTTCAAAAACATTTCTTACAATAAGATCAGTTTCGACCTGTTGAACGAACCCTGTTACCGGGGAGATGTAAATGACAACAACTCCCCCACCAGCGCCGTTCCCGGTGCTCTTTATCGCACCGTAGCACAGGCGGCTACTACAGCGATACGCAAAGAGAACCCGTCATCCTATGTAATAGCCGACGGTAACAACGGCGGCTCCGATGCCGTTCCTGAGCTGGCTGATCTGAATATCGGGCAAAGCTGCCGGGGTTATTATCCTTTCGAGATCTCGCATTATAAAGCGCCATGGGTATATCCTGATCCGGCTTACCAACCAACACCATTGTGGCCCGGCACGGTAGGTGGCCGCTATTTCAGTAAAGCCGTATTGGAGGAATATTACAAACCCTGGCTGAACCTGGTAAAACAGGGCGTAGGCGTACATTGTGGCGAATGCGGTTGCGTTAAAGACACGCCACACAACGTCTTCCTGGCCTGGTTTGGCGATGTGCTCGACATTCTCACTTCCAACGGCATTGGTTTTGCCCTGTGGGAATTGAAAGGCGACTTCGGTATCCTGAACTCGAACCGTGCTGATGTACAATACGAAGACTGGTACGGTTACAAGCTCGATAAAAAATTATTGACGATGTTACAAAGCAAATAAGGAATTAACATAGCTATACAACCAATACTATATGCGGAAGGATGTATCGGAAGATGCATCCTTTTTTTTGCCCATACTTATTGCTGATCTACAGCTTAATAAATTTCACATAAACCGTCAGACCGCTGGAGTTGCGTAAAATGGCAACATACATCCCCGGTCTTAATCCTTCAGCAGCAACCTCTACACGCGTGCGATTATTTATATTTATGCGTAAGAACGTTTGTTTGCCATCTATGCCCGTTATCTGCAATTGCTGCCAGTGGTCAAACAAGCGCAGGCTGTCGATGATCAACGTCTTTTCTACCGGATTAGGATAAAAACGCAATCCATATTGCGCGGCGGGTACCGGCTCAATACCGGTTATTTTATTAACGATAAAGCTCAAGCCTGAGCTCGCCACATTGACTGTAGCACAGGAATTGGGAATAAGCACGCACCTTATTTTATCTCCAGTTGTTAATGGTTTGTATTCGTAAGTACCTGCAACCAGTTGCGCCGGCAAATCCTGCCACGCATGCGTGCTGGTACTATCCTGCCACTTCAACTGGTAGTTGGTTCCGGCACTGGAAACGCTTGCACTTATAACAGTACGTTCTCCTTCCGTTATTACGGTATTTCCCGTGACAGCAACTACAGGATTAAGCACTGTGAAAGCTACCGTACTTCCGCCCACTATTGGTTGTGATAAGCAAATGTTGTTATGCGTAACGTCAAGTGATACCCAGTCCCCATTTTTTAGTGAATCGGTAGTATACGTGCTGCTGTTTGTACCTACTTTAACGCCACGGACCTTCCATTGATATTGCGGAGCTGTACCCACATTTTGCGTAACGGCAGTAAATACTACCCGCTCGCCCTTGCACACG
>DASUVL010000497.1:0-17085 GCA_036379015.1 Niastella sp. | reverse complement strand
ACCAATTTTCCTCTTCGGACTGGCGCCACCGCGTATTTTTGAAAAGTGGGTTAAAAAGAATAATTTGCAAAATTGTTGCCTAACCTATAATAGCGGAAATACAAACGTTGGCCGTAATCAACCACTCTAAACTTCAAGCACATAACAATGAGTATCTTGAATAAGTTACTTCGCTTTTTCAAAAGCAGCAAATCACAAGTTCAGCCCTCACAAACCAGTCCAAACAATCCGGCAATTCCTAAATCTACTTTTAATATTGACGAATTGACCGAACAGGAAATAGCATTTAGCAATGAAGCCGAAATTCAGTTGCAAGACGCACTTTTTTTGAAAAAGCTAACACGACGCCCAATTGAGAAATTGGCTTTTGAAGATTATACAGACCAGAAAAAACCAGACGCAATTTGTAGTTTGACTTCAGAAGTAAATGCAAGAAAAATAGTTATTGAACATAGGGCAAAATTTATCAAAGAAGGCAAATACATTTTCATCTCTGAATTGGCCCACAATGGCTATAAGGTTGCCCTTATTGGTACAACTTCAGACCCTTACAAAGTAATGGAATATGCTTATACAAATGGCATGAATTATAATATTGAGACAAAAGACATAATTGAAAAATATAAAAAGTGGGACAAAGAGTTTGGTATAAATCCAATTGCAATTGGTTTTGACTTTTGCGAATGTGAGATTATAAATAAAGACATCGACTATAAAAAACTAGCAGACGAAGTTTATGAATTTTGCCATGACGTAGTTGACCAGGGAACAGGCTCTGTAGAATTGCTTGAAGAAGAAATGAAACGTACCGGAACAATTTTTTTATGGTGGGACTAACATGTTATATGGAATCAGAAATAACACTTCAAATCATTCTTGTCAAACCCACATCAGGGGTAGTTTTTGGCTTGCAAAAGGGATCTGGCAACAATTACGAAACAGTTCAAAAGCAAATTTCTACATCCAACGATTTATCGTTTAATTTTACGATTAAAGTAAAAGGTGATAGATCAAAAGATAAACTTCCCAAATTTTCGGGCGGTTTTGTTCAAGGTCCCGCAGATAATAAGTTTGTGTATATCGATATCGGTACATATGCAGGCCAATCTGATACAATGTGGTCGAGACGGCTTAAAATCCCTTTAACAGGAATTACCTGGAAAGATATTGATTCGTTATCTGGTAATTCAATACTGCAGGCTAGCGTTCCTGGAACTGGTAAAGATGGGGGTCCAAACTGTGCAACAGTAAAACCATTTGGAGGTTGGCATCTTAAGCACCCATAACACTTGGTTGTTTCCGAGAATCATACGACACAAGATCTTTAGTGAAAATGTATTCTTCAATGACTTTGCAACATATGACTAAACACGGCCACACCCCCACCCTATTACTATTATTCATTACAAATTATTGTTTCGCAACCACCATTTCGGACACGACAATAATAAAATCACATTTGACAGCTATTACAAAAACAGGACAGTTTCGCACTTACAAAAATATTGACCAGCTAAACAAGACAGCAGACTACATTAAAGCCATTTTTAGTAAATACTCAGACAGTGTTTTCATACAAGAATATTCCGTAAACGGGGAAGTTTATAAAAATGTAATCTGTTCTTTCGGGACTGAAATTAAAAAAAGGATCATTGTTGGCGCACACTATGACGTTTGTGGCAACCAGGAAGGTGCTGACGACAATGCAAGCGGCGTTGTTGGATTGCTGGAACTTGCGCGACTCCTAAAAGAACAAAAACTACATCACCGTGTTGATCTTGTTGCATACTCCCTGGAAGAGCCGCCCTATTTTAGGACAGAATATATGGGTAGTTATATGCACGCTAAATTACTGGCTGACAACAAGACTGAAGTATACGGAATGATCTCCCTTGAAATGATTGGTTATTTTAAGGACCATAAAAAATCACAATCATATCCTGTCGGGCTGCTTTCTCTTTTCTATGGCAATAAAGGCAACTATATAACACTTGTAAAAAAGTTTGGCACCGGACAATTTACCCGAAAGTTTTGCAGAAAATATAAATCAACAAAAGCTATAAGAACAAAAAAGTTTACTGGTCCTCCTGCTTTGCCAGGTATTGACTTTTCAGACCATTTGAATTATTGGAAGTTTGGGTTTAGTGCATTAATGATCACTGATACCTCCTTTTACAGAAATAAAAATTACCATGAGTCCACTGATACCATGGATACCTTAGACATTTACAGAATGGCAAAAGTAATTGACGGCGTTTTTAACTCATTGACAGCTTTATAACAACTGGTTCCGGGGAGAAGTTATATAATCAGCTATAGAATTATTATATTGAGCAGGATATCTTTCAGCTTTGTTCATTGCAAGACAGCAACGAGCCAACTAATGAACATATAAAAAAGATAAATATGGATAAGAACAATAAAGCTAAAGAAATAATAGTGCTGCCACAAGGTGAGGGCAGAACTTATCCCTGCGGCACTATGACTGCTATCTTTAAAGCAGACGAAGAAGAAACATCAGAGAAATACAGCGTATCAGAATGGTGGCTGGAACCAAACTCTGGCGGACCTGGCGCACACCAACACGAAGAAAATGATGAAGTATTTTACGTTTTGGAAGGCACAACATCATTTCTGATAGGCGACGATTGGATTAATGCAGACAAAGGAACGTTCTTAAGAATACCATCCAAAACTATCCACGACTTTGCAAACAGGACGGATAAAAGAACGGGCGTTCTTAATTTTTTTATACCAGGTGGTTTCGAGAGAAATATGCCTTCAATTGTGAAATGGTTTGAAGAAAACAAGTAGGATAAATAACTATTAACACTTTTACTGGCAACTGGCAAAGAAAAACACCCCTCTTCCGTTAAACGATCCCCCATGAAAACCAACCTCACCGACAAAATATCTCTTCTCCTATTTTCAAGTATCATTTTGATAACTGGATTCATCATTTATGCATTTAAAACCGGCCAATTTGAAAAACACAAATCCTGGGTTTTCTCGGTTGACACCAATAAACAGGATATTGTTGTAAGTGCAAGTGAAAATGAATTATTGTTTTGGAATAAACGAGCGTGTACAAACAGAATAGTTGGACATTCAAACGCTATAAAGTCAGTGGCTTTTTCACATAGTGAACAGCAATTTGCGAGTGGCAGTATTGATAGATCAATTAAAGTATGGTCAACATCAGGTAAAAAAGTAATCAAAACATTAAACGGTCACAATGAAGGTGTAAACAAAGTTGCATTCAGTAATTCAGACAATTACATCATTAGCGCCGGCTATGACGACAAAATGTTTATTTGGGACTGGAAAAACAATAAAATTGTAAAAGAATTCAATATAAAGCACACAGACTTTTCAATAAACAATCAAGATGTTTTAGCTTATATAGATAGCTCTTGTCACTTAACGCTTTTTGATTTAAAATCAATGTCGGCGATTACAGTAGTTGGAGAATATTGTGGCTCACCTGTATTCTCCCCTAAAAACAATATTATTTCCTTAAACGATATAAATAAAAGCAGTTTTACATTTATTGATTTACATTCAAACAAGGTAATATCAACACTAAATATAAAAAAAGAGAATTCCGATTGTCAGGTAAGCACCTTTAAATTCACGCCTGATGGGCAGTATATTGTAGCAGGAATTTGGGGTGGCGACATAGAAATATGGGATTGGAAACAAAAAAAACTAAAGAGAACGCTTCAAGGACACACTTTAAGTTCAGTAGACGATTTTTCATTTAATAGCAAAAACCAGCTAATCAGTGCTTCAGGTGACTGGTCCTTAAAATTTTGGGACTGGAATACAGGCGATTTAAAAATGGTGGTGGGTGATGGATTATTCCAATCAAAACTAAATGGACTTTTATCAATTTCAATCCTTCTGACTTTAATTGCAGGCTTTTGGGCATTGACAAAAAGTACAGAAAATAAATTTTCTTTTTATATCCTGCTTTCAATCCTGACAGTATGGACCTTTGGTATTGGATTGGTTCTATATTTCTTTAAATCATCATTGTCTAAATATGCAAAACCTATCACCTGGACAATGACTGTGTTATCCGGAATATTCTTTTTGTCAGTTTGGTTTAGCTGGCTTGCCATTTTCAGCATCCCGATTGCTTTGCTTTTTTGCTACATCTCAATAACAACAGATCTCGATAAAAAGAAAATATACGTCCCTTTAATAATCAACCTGGCATTTTGCGCTATATTTTGTTCATATATAACATCAGTCGCACTATAAAAACCATTCACCTATAACAAATCCCCACCCGGCTATTCTTAGAATAAAAAATGGGGTCCATGGCGCCACTGTTCAGCTGGGAATTGACTACTATAGATTTTCCATATATTTTACCGAATAAATGGCAAATAGCCGTGTCGGCTGCGTCGCGGCCCAGGGCAATTCTTACAAAGCCATTCAAAGGCGCCATTTTGGTGGCATCAAACATGATCCAGTAACCTGATAAATAGGCCTCAAAGCAAGCGTGAAAATCCTGGTGTGGTAAATTAAGGGCATACACTGAACAATACCGCGCCGGGATATCCAATGCCCGGCAAAAAGCAATGCCCAAATGCGCAAAATCCCTGCATACACCGGCCCGTTGTATCACCGTATCATACGCAGATGTTTCTCCATTGGTTGAGCCAATCAGGTATTCAACATGCTGGTATATCCATTCAGTAATAGCTATCACTTGATCATACTCATTACCAATATTTCCAAATAAATGCAGGGCCAGCCTTGCCATTTTATCAGACTGACAATATCTGCTCGGATTCATGTACATTAAAACAGCTGGGTCCATCTGTGAAACGGGGGTTCGTGCAAGACCCGTAAAATCTATCAGATCAAATTGATTTTTTACTATTGACGTGTAGGTAATGCTCACAACCCCGGGTTCCGAAACAGGCAACACCAACAACCTGTTCATGCCTGAATTATAATCAAAATATGAAATGGACCCCGGTTCAATGACCAATTTTTCATTGCCGCCGTTCAATGCCCGGATATTCATTACCAATGTGGAGGACTCTTCTGCATTGTACATCAATTGTGCGCTTACCTTGTATTCCATCCGTTGAATATAACAATTAATACGATATAACCAAGATTATCGAAACTATCATGACCGCCAAACAAGCCCGCACACATAGCACTTATCTAACATATACGCACAACGCATAACGGCTGTTTATAATACCAATAAAATAATTAACACTCAAGCTACCATGAGCCGCAGGCAACTATTGCAAATGCTTTTTCTTCCTTTTATTTTTACGGCAATTACTATCCCTATATGAATCCAATATCCAATTGCCCTACACTATCCGCTTGTATAGCCATAGTTAGAAAAGGCATTTTATGTTTCCTTCTTGTACTATTTGCCCATGCAGCTTTTGCACAACCATCCATCAGCAGTTTCTCGCCGGCCAGCGGTCCGGTAGGCACTTCTGTTACTATTAATGGTACTGGTTTTAATGCAACAGCTGCCAACAACATAGTTTACTTCGGACCGGTAAAAGCAACGGTTACTGCAGCAACTGCCACTTCACTGGTAGTTACCGTACCTGCCAGCGCTGGTCACCAGCCGTTTTCTGTGACCGCCAACAATTTAACAGGCTATTCAGCCAAACCTTTTACCCTGTCTTTGCCGGGTATGGACCCATTGAATGCCGACGCACTGACCAGATCTACCTCACGGGGAGCTTATTATCAAACCTGGCATATTGAAAAAAATGCCCTAGCGCCTGTAGACCTGAACGCTGATGGCAAACCGGAGATCGTTGCCACGCAAAACTGGAGCAACTCCATGAATCTGTTCACCAACATTGGAGCACGAACCCGCATCTCATTCAGTACTACCATGCCCTATGATATGGGCGCCGAAGCGAGGGATGTTATCGGCGGGGATATCAATAGCGATGGCATTCCCGAAGTAGTGGTAGCCAAAGAACAAACTGATTATGTTACTATATATAACAATTCACTGAGTGAAATATACAGCTCAAGTGTAAGAGGAGGTCCCAACAGCCTTGCCATCGCCGATATGGATGGAGATGGTAGATCAGACATTGTAGTAGGTTGCGACCGTTCGTCTTCTATTGTTATATTCAGAAATACCAGTTCAGGCGGAACACTTTCCTTTTCAAAACAAAGTATTTCCCTTAGCGGTTTTATGGCCAAATTGGCCGTGCGTGATATAGATGGAGATGGTAAGCCGGATATTTGCGGCATCATTCCAGACCGTAACACGGTTGTCATTTTACGAAATACATATACTTCCGGCAACTTATCTTTTTCAACCACAACCTACCCTACCGGCACAGCGCCCGGCCATGTACAATGCGATGACCTGGATGGAGACGACAAACCAGAGATTGTTGTAACGAATACTGGCAGCGGCTCTATGTCTGTTTTCCGTAATACCAGCACTGCAGCCAGCATTGGTTTTGATGCAAAAGTTGATTTCACCGTTAACGGAACGCCCGCAGGTATTGGTATTGGCGATATCGATGGCGATGCCAAACCGGAAATTGTAATTGGTAATGCAACAACTGCTTCTACATTTGGTGGTTCTGTTGATGTGTTCAGGAACAACAGCACAACCGGCGCCATAATCTTTTCCGGTGTTACTTTTACTACCGGTTTAACATCAGACTGTATTGTCATAAATGATTTTGACGGAGATGGAAAAAATGACGTGGCTATGGGCAGTCTTAGAGCCAACGCCATAGAGGTATTAAGGAATGTTATCGGCGAACCGGAGATCACCTCGTTCACGCCCACAGAAGGCAATGGCACCACTACAGTAACCATCACAGGTAAAAACTTTACCAACGCAACAGACGTTCGTTTCGGAACTATCCCCGCCGCTTCCTTTGTTGTTAACTCATCAACCAGTATTACGGCCATACCAGCCGCCACAGGTGGTGACGGGTATGTAACCGTGACAACCCCTTATGGAACGGCATCATCACTGGGATTATTTAATTTTCTAACGCCGCCCACCATTACAAGCTTTACACCCACATCAGGGCGTACAGGCTTTACAGTAACCATAACAGGCACCAACTTTCGTAATGTGCTGGAGGTGACGCTTGGCGGTGTAAGGGCCGTTGTTCAATATACGAATCCTGGGGCCACCGTCATGCAGGTTTCAGTAGGCGCAGGCGCATCGGGAGATGTGGTAGTAAGAACTTCAGATGGAACCGCTACCAAAGCCGGCTTTACGTATTACGCGCCGCCTACTATTACGTCATTTACGCCAACCAGTGGACATCCCGGAGATATTATTACCATTATCGGCACTAATTTTTCCAATTTACAGAGAGTCACGTTTGGCGGTTTTGTAGCACCCTACAGTACCATTGTTTCACCTACTACCATAGAGGCTACCGTTGGCATAGGCGCAACAGGAGATGTTCAGGTAAGAACAGATGGAGGCACAGCCACTATTTCAGGTTTTACGTGGCTGCCGCCAGCGCCAACCATCACTTCGTTTACGCCAACTTCGGGAGCATCAGGCGATGTCATTACCATTACTGGCAGCAATTTTACCGGTGTTACCGGTGTAAGCTTTGGCGGAATTGCAGCCACATCATTTATAGTTGTAAACCCAACTACTATTACTGCTACTATAGCAACCGGCGCCACAGGTGATGTATCGGTAACCGGGCCCGGTGGCACAGGTACCATGGCAAGATTTACTTTTATACCACCGGCGCCAACTATTACAGGCATTTCACCAGCAGCAGCCCGTACCGGAGAAACCGTAACCATCACCGGAACCAGTTTTACGAATACAAGCGTTGTTAGTTTTGGCGGAACAGCAGCCGCTTCGTTCACCGTAGTGTCACCCACTACGATAACTGCGGTTGTAGGTACAGGTAATTCAGGAAACGTATTGGTTACCACCCCCGGTGGCATCGCTACATTTAACGGCTTTACTTTCATAACTCCACCACCCCCACCTGTTGCACCCGTTCCCCTGATATCAGCTATTTCACCATCAATAGCCGGCCAGGGCGAAGTGGTTACTATTACCGGTAGCAATTTCAATAACGCCACTGCGGTTAGCTTTGGAGGAAGTCCGGCGGTTTCTTTTATAGTGGTTTCACCCACTACTATAACCGCTATTGTTGGGCTAGGTAATTCAGGCGATGTTTCGGTTACCACTCCTAATGGTACAGCCGTATTTGCAGGCTTTACCTACCGGTACCAGGTGTTGGAACAACCCAACGACATGACGATCTATCCTAACCCGGCCACCAGCCGGAGTATGATTTGGGTGAAGCACCCTGTTTCACCAGGTGGTGCCTGGATAAATATTTATGATATGACCGGCAGCGTGGTTAAAACAGTCAGGGTACCTGCAGGCGAATTTCTGACACAGATATATGTGGGGGACCTGAAAGCAGGTTATTATGAAGTAGCGTTGCTTGGGACAATTAATAAACGAAATAAAACCCTGATGGTGCGGTAAAGCCATCAAACCATCATCATTTAATTATTGCGCTGCACATTATTAACTCATCAGTACTTTTTGGTTCAACCGGAAGCGCTGATGAGTTCTTTTTTTATATCAATATTCCGGGAAAACGATCTAATTATCCGGAAAATGGATATTAAGATCCGGGAAACAGTACAGGTAAGTCAGGATTTTTCACTGCAGTCTTTTCATTTTATGGAAACGTTGGACTACTTGCATCCTATAAGAAAATCAGGATGAAGTATTTTCTATTGATAACATATGTTTTACTGATGGCTCAATTGTCATATTCGCAAAAGGATTCATCGATCACTGACATGGAAACCTGGGATAAAGAATATCTAGAGGAAATTTACAACCCCCAAACCAAATCTGTTAACAACTCGTACAATTACTCAAACAAATGGGATGTAGATGGAGACCATAAAAACGACGCGCTGTTTTTTATAGGAAATGGTGGAGCACATGCTTATTACTTTTTAAGAGTACAACTTAGTTCCGATCATGTAGTTAGAGACTTCACGTCGATCCAACTGGATATGCCTTATTTTCAAGATCCCCAAATACTGGACGAAAATGGCAAAAGCCCCGCTATCCAATTTGTCGTTAAAGATTTTGATAAGGATGGCGTTTTAGATCTTTACTTAAATTTCAATAATCCATTCGGATCGATTTCAAAGACATTTCGGCAAAAGGGGATAACATCAAAATATATTATACTGGGTTTTGCCGGGGGAAAAATGAAAGTGAGTGCGTACTAAATAACGGAGTATTTAGTCAATGTTCAATATTTGCTCAAGGGCTTTTTTGCTGAACTGTCAAGTTTCAATTCAACATTACGTATCAACGCCCTGAATTTTTCTTTGATGCTATCTCCGTCCAATGATATCCTGAAATGCCAAAGGGCAGCATGGAGCTTTATTCGCAAATTTGCAAATAAGCCTCGAAGCTGCCCTGGCTCAACCCCAAAGAAACAGATCAGTTCAACATGATCATTTTGTAATATTGAACTTTAACGAATGCCGGCTGTTGCCTAACTGTACATTCACGAAATACATACCTGCCGCAACACCTGGCAGATGAATAGTATGATTGCTCATGCCCTGCATGGCCCGGCTATTATACTTTTTGATGATCTTTCCCTGCATATCATATACATACATTGAAATAGGCTGTTCTTTTACCGACTCCGCCCGAATGACCACATTATTATCGCCGGCTTCAAAACGAATAAACGCTGCATCTTTTGTAACTACATTTTCTGTAACAACCGCCGGCGGCTGCTGCGTATTAGTAGCCATCCGTAACTGGAATGGCATGGCGGTTCGGGATGTTACAAACTGACTGCAAGTATTGGAAGTAGTAACAGTTTGTAAAAATGTTTGTTTGAAAGTGTATGACTGCCCCAGTGGAACGGGCCCATAGGTGGCCGGACAAGGCGTAGCATACGGACAAGCCGTATTATAACTGGAGCCGAGCACCGTACCCGACCATAAAAGGTTATTATTCGGGCCAAACCATTCTGCCTTCGTATTTACTTCATGGCATAACTCCGTGTAACCGGGTTGATATTCGGGGCCGCCTTTGTACCCCAGGTAATAGTTGCCAGTAGCATCATCTGAATACCAGGGTCCTTCCACGAGGGATTCTGTGAATATCTGAGGAAAGGCTACGTGTAACCATGCCTGTCCTGCAGAGATACCCTGTTGGGGAAAGATCCAGATCAGATCATATTGGTCGTTTGGAACAAACTTTACGACAATTCGTTGGTAGCCCGGAACCGAACTGATCGTTATGTTCGTTTCACAATAAATTACCTGGGACGCAGCGGGCATCGGGGGTGTTCTAGCAATACTGCTTCCCGGAAAACCTCCACGGGCGGCGCATTTTATAAGTGCCACGGTGATCTTATCCAGTTTTGTAGCCGGATTTTGCGGTTCTGAAGTAACGTGCCGGTAAAACGACAACAGATAAGAGGTACCGGGATTAAGTCCATAAGGACTGGCGGCAGGAATGTTCCCAATAATTCCTTCACCTTGCGAACCCATTGCCCACATGGAAGCGGCGTTCGTGTGCGGTGGTAAGAAATTACTCGCTGTAGGCGCCACAATATTCAGTTGAGGCGTACCATGTGAAGGCGCCCACCCTAAAATATTTATAGCCGAAAAAGGATCAATAACAGGCGCTGTACCAACTTTTCTAATTAGACTGTTTAAAATAACATTACAGGAACCATGAGATGCCCAACCGGGGCATTCAGCGATCATCATTGGTTTCACAGCGCCGGCGCCAAGCGCTTGTAGAGAATCCGGCCAGTTTATCTGCGCCATGGCAAAGCGGGAAAAGGCCAGCAAGAAAGCAATCAGAAGAAAAGACGGCACACGTTTTCGCATAAAAAAGGTTTAATTAGTTAATACATCGAATTCATTAATTAAACCAGTAAATTAATATACTGCCTTTCTTCAGTTTGCAATGTTTAACAACTGCTACTTTTCGCTATTAAGTGCATTGCTTTATATGAAAATTGCAACGATTGTTTCGTGGGTCACCCACCTATTCAAAATATTGGCGGAGATTTCAATCATAACTTTATAAACTGCCAGCACAGAAATCCTATTTTTCAAAAAACAACCCCATTTTGTCGATTTTTTCACCCCTACCTTCTTCATGGACACACCATTTTTGTATAAGAAAAAGGACTGTACTTATTTCACCAGATTGCTTTTACTTATATGAAAAAAAATCACTCCTGCCTGCCATCGGGCATGCTTACAGGCGCATGCTATTCCCTATTATTATTTTCACTCTTGCTGGGTTGTAAAAAAAATAAATCCCCGGCAATGGAAGACAATAAAACAACCGGCACACTAAAAGTAGCTGCCGCAGCAAACCCCAGCTTTTCGCTTTTAAGAGGCGCCGATGTAGGGTTTCTTACCCAAATGGAAAAGAATGGTGATATTTTTTATAACACAACAGACCAGCAAGACCTGTTTACCATTCTCAAAGAACGAAACATCAATGCCATCCGCCTGCGCGTTTGGGTCAATCCGGCAGCACCCAATTATTACAATGGTATCAAAGATGTGGTCGCAAAGGCAAAACGTGCAAAAAATGCAGGCATGCAGGTAATGATAGATTTTCACTACAGTGATAGCTGGGCCGACCCGAATCAACAAAACAAACCTGCTGCATGGACAGGCTATTCATTAACTAGTCTGGCAACCGCCGTGGCGACACATACTACCGCCTGTCTTGATTCCTTACAGGCGCATGGCGTTACCCCCACCCTGGTACAGGTGGGCAACGAAACAGATTACGGCATGTTATGGCCAACCGGAAAACTGCCCGACAGCATGGCCAATTACGCCACGCTGTACAAAGCAGGTTATAACGCAGTAAAAGCGTTCAACAGTAATATAAAAGTGATTGTCCATTTTTCGAAAGGTTATGATAATACCAACTGCAAAAATGTACTGAATGGACTCCTGGCAAATGGAGCTTCATTTGATGTGATCGCCATATCGGTTTACCCAACGGTGAATTATAACACAGTAATGAGTAACAGTTATGCCAATTTGCTGAACCTTGAAAGCACCTATGGTAAACCTGTACTTGTTGCAGAATGCGGCTATTATCAATCGGACCCAAAGACAGCCAGAAAAATGATTGAAACGTTGATCAATTATGTAGACAGCATTCCCAACAACCATGGCCTGGGTGTGTATTACTGGGAACCTGAAGCCTACAACCATCCTCCGGTAAACAGAAGTACCTTTGGCGCCACCAACAAAAGACCTACACTCGGCATGGATGGTTTTTCCTATATAAACAACCCGGGATTTGAAGTAGACACCACAGCCGTAACGTCTGCCAGCGGTTGGGCAACAGGCGGCAGTAACCCCGATGCCAACTATACGGAAACCAATTCCCATACCGGCAACTTCAGGCTGACACATTGGAAGGCAACCGCCTACAACGTATCAACCAGTCAAACAATTACCGGACTTACAAATGGCTTATACACGTTCCAGGCTTGGGTACGCAGTCCGCAGACAATGGTGACCAATTATCTCTTCGCAAAAGATTTTGGTGGAAGTCAGATGAACGGGAACATTCCAATAGATCCTAGCTGGAAAAAATTACAGATCACCAATATTAACGTCACCAATGGCACGTGCACAATAGGATTTCAAACAAGTGGCAATAGCACGTATTGCAGCTTTGACGACATAGAATTTTTTAAACAATAAGGTAGATTTAAAATCATCTCCTTCACTTCTTGTATAGGAAAATAGCAGCTTTCTCTTTTTCCTATCTGCTTTCATAATAGATACGCTAAAAAAACAAGCCGTTGAATGAAAATTTTCAACGGCTTTGTTATTATGTGGATACAAGCCCTCGTGACTTAATGCGATGACGAAGGCGGTTATTGAGGTGGTGTCACTTCCCTGATTTGATACGCCGCAATCTGATTTTACACCTGTTTATGCGCTTTTACGTGACCAGTTGCAGGCATTATTGCTTTATCAGCCGTAAAGTATATTGCTCCGCAGCTCCCTGGAATAATAACAGGTATATGCCGTTAGCCAAATGGCTGATATCTTTTGTCATCATTCTTTTGCCGGGTGCAATGCGCCATACATCCAACAGGCGTCCGTTCATATCAACCACTTTTATTTCCCTGAATGCCCGATTACCGGGCGTAATGAGGATGTTACCTGTGGCCGGATTGGGAGAAATTGCCGGCCATGTCGCCTGAATGTCCTGTGCTTCTATTACAGACGGACTTGCAGCAAGACGCCCACCTGACGACAACCCGCCGGTAGTACCGCAATTATCTATCAAAAACCAGTTGAACTTCGGGCTGCCCGCTATCACATGAATGCCCGTATAACTCAATGCAGGCAGCGTAATAGTATCCGTGATGGTTTGCCAGGCGCCCCCCGTTGAAGGAATTGCTTTAACGCCGAAATTATAACTGCTATGCCCTACTTTCAATTGCGACGGCGCCGTCGACAACACGCGGAAACTGATGCGATACAATCCGGGAGCGGGTACATTCAACGTGTTATACGCAAACCAATGTCCTGGGGCAAGGCCCGTAAAATTCTGCCCGCCTCCTATATCTGTACATGCTTCCAGGGAAGGGCCCGAATGGCGGAAGGCAAAACTCTCTGCCTCGTACTTGTCGCTCAACGAACATGCTGCACAGTTGTCGATCGTAAACCAGTTGAACCGGAATGTTCCGGAAACTGCATGAATGCCTGTATATGCTAAAGCCGGTAGTGTTAATGTGTCTGAAATGGTTTGCCATGCGCCTCCTGTTGAAGGAACATTGATGATCCGGAAAGTATATGCACCATGGCCGATCCTGATCGTTGCCGGCGCTGTGGTAGATACACGCAACCGGATATTATATCTTCCGGCGGAAGGTACTTTCAGGTTATTATAGGCAAACCACTTGCCCGAAGTTATGCCTTCGAAATGCTGTATACCGCTTGTATCATCTGTAGCCACCGGGGTTAGACCTGGTGCGCGGGCGGAAGCAGTTTCTGCTTCATACCGCTTATTTACCGTACAGCCATAACCGATCTCCACATTCAATGCGCCTGTAACGCCGCCTGAACCGGCGCTCACCTGAAATGTGCCGGGTATATTGCCTGCCGTAAGTAAACCTGTTTGACTGATGGTGTTTTGCGATCCGGTTACAGACCAGGTGATGGTATCGGTTAATGGCACAGGGGTGTCATACTGGTCATAGCCCTTTGCCGTAAATTGCTGAGATGCGCCAACCGGCACAACCAGCGTGTCTGGTGTAATAGCGATACGTGAAAAGACCGGAGCGCTTACCACGTTCACATAAGCATGGCCGCTTAATGAACCCGAACTGGCCGTAATGGTAAACTGGCCCACCGAATCGGATGAGAAGCGCCCATCGCTGGTCACCTGGCTACCGGCGCCGGTAACACTCCAGCTTGCAGCCGGCGAAAGCATGATATAGTTTGAATTAGCATCATACCCCAATGCGCTCAACTGGATAGACCCCCCGGTAAATATTCGTGCACTATCGGGTTGTACAACTATTGACTGCACTTCATATTCGTGGGCGGGCACAAATTGCAGCCAGTTAAAATTCCAACCTGATGAACCGGCATGCAGCCTGATCGTTTTTTGACCTGGGCCAAAAACGATCGGGGCCGATGTTACCGTTATCCAGTTTTGCCAACCGCCGCTGGAAGGGAGCATAACCGAACCCAATGATGTAGTATCGTCATAGATAGAAAGCGTGGATGGCATGCTAACGGCCACCCTGAACCGGATTCGGTAGGCCGCAGAATCGGGTACTTCGATATCGTACTCAAACCATGACCCGTTACTGATATAACTTACATTCAACACGCCACTGGTATCCGCCGTGGGTTCTGTACAACACACATTTGTATTGTCAGCATTTTCTGCTTCTATCCTTGCCGGGATGGGCTTGTAATTGGTGGGCCGCACGGTGATGTTCGTAGTGCCCGACACGGTGATGGTATCCACAACAGCGGTCGCCGTGATCACGCCTGAACTTTGCATAGTGGCCAGGCCACTCGCATTTATTGTATTACCACTGCCCGATATACTCCAGGAAGGGGTTATACCCGGCATCACATGCCCGTTCTGATCAAGTATGCTTGCAGTGAACTGTTGGGTTTTACCGGGTAATACTAATATGTTCGCAGGCGTTATGGACACGGAGTCCAATACAGGCGTACCAAGCCCTTTCTGTGAAATGTGTACGTAATCTACCAGCATACTATCCGGCCAGTCGGCATCAACTATTTGTCCGCCCATTCCCCCTCCCATGGCAATATTCAGGATCACATAAAATGGTTTGTCGAATGGCCAGTCTTTCCAGTCGGTGTGCGGGTTGGCGTAGGTGTAAAATCCAACACCATCATGCGTAAAGCGTAATGAATCGGGCGACCATTCCACGCCATACACATGATATACGGTATCTACGTCGGGCATCATCTGGTTCCCACCCAGGTTACCGCCGTTTGTCCAGTTTTTGTTTTCGGTATGAACGGCACACATGGCTTTGCCGAAATTATTTCCCACATGCTCCAGTATATCTACCTCACCACTTTTTGGCCAGTTGCCATAAGCGTTGGTGGTGGGCATCAGCCAGAAGGCCGGCCACGAACCTCTTGCCCTGGGCAATTTTGCACGCATTTCGGCTTTACCATAGAGAAACTGCATTTTGCCCAGCGAAATAACCCGTGCGGATGAATAGGGCGCTGCAGGATCGCCGGTTGGAAAATCTTTTTTTCCCGTGATCACCAGGTTTCCGTTCCTGACCCTGGCATTGTCATGTGATGAGTTAATATATACCTGTTGTTCGCTGTTGATCCATCCCTTCGGTCGCGGATCAATGGTCCATTTTGCAGGATCCGGCTGACCTTCATAGTCAAACTCATCGCGGTATATCATCGTCCAGTTGGGGTTGCCATCAAAGACCACACTGCCCCTTGCCGTGTAAGCGGCTGCCTGGGGATCTTGAATCGCCGATGAATCTACCATAAGATTGAAAGGAGTAGTAGAATAATTAGCCGGTGAGTTTCCGCTGAGGATAATATTCACCGTGCTGTCATTCACGCGCAGGATATTCCCGATCGTTACGCCCGCAGGCAGTGGAGAAGTATGCCAGTCAGCCGGATCGATAGCAGGTTTGAATACGCCGCCCAAAACATTTACCTCAATGGTTTTTCCATCTTCGGCGCCCATTGGAATGTGCTGCGTAGTGAGCCGGATGCTGGTTGGGTTGGGCGCTTCTATGTGATCGAAGTAGAGTATTCCATTTGCTTTCTTTCCGTCAATGAACTGGATCGTGATCCGGTTGAGATCGGTACGGTGGTTGATACCGGTAAATGTAAAGTGAACTTCTTCCCACTGGTTTATGTTCTGGATCCGATAGGTTCGGTATACGGCCTGGGTGTGATCGCTGCCAGGCTGTAGTTTAAACAATACATCTTCGCGTACATTACTATACACCCGCATGCGGAATATAGCTCCTGCACTCAGGTCGAGGGAGGTGGCCAGGTTACAACTGGCCGCCATGTATGGCGAACAGGTGGTGTCCTTAACAAATTTGGCAACATGTGAACTGGAGTTCACAAACGATGGGGCCGGGTTGGCCGCATTGAAAACGACCGATCCTGTGGCATTGGGGCCTGCATTGTAGATCCAATGTCCGGAGCCCGGGCCATGTCCTTCCATGTCATCGATCAGAATATACTGGGCAAAGCTGCTGCGGCCCGTTGCAAACAGGCACAGCAGCCATATGATCATATTTTTCATATAGCAAGCTGGTTTGATTTAAACAGATAAGATCGTCAATCGTTTTTTACTCAGGAATAAACAAGACCGCATCGGCAAACACAAAACCATCAGCCCCGGTGTTGGAGATCTCCACATATGCTTTCTTTCCTTTTTCGAGCCGGTGTTTACCAAGACTTATCCATTCACCGGAGGTTTGTCCTTCTACTTTAATAGCTGCAGCTTTAATATGGATTGATTTGACGGCTGCT
>DASUVL010000496.1:0-9215 GCA_036379015.1 Niastella sp. | reverse complement strand
GGCATCAATGATTTCCATTGCAATCCGTTTAATATCGACTAATGAATTATGTTAAACCTGGTCGCAAGGTACATGGGAAAAAATTCAAATATTGAAATTTCACCATTCACCATTATAATTCATAGTTCGATATTGGATGTTTTGTGAGTCCAAACTGTTCTTCTATCTGTTCGTTATGTTCGCCCAGCAGCGGCGCCCCAATGTCGGAATTAAAGATCTCGCCGTCTATCCTGATGGGGCAACGGGTTGTTGTTATGGAAAGTCCGTTGCTGGTCTTTACTATTAATTCCATATTCAGCATCTGGTACCCGTTCTCCTGAACCAGGGTATCGTAATCAAGTACTTTGGCACACCAGATATCTGCCGGTTCCAACACCGCCAGCCACGCATCTGTTTCGCGGGCCAGTAAGTGTTCGGCCAAAATGGTTTTTATTTCATCTCTTTTTTCAAACCACTCTGCCGTATTGGTAAAATGCAGCAGCGGCGCACACTCGAGCAAGGTTGCCAGTTGGGTAATGTTACCCATGGCCAGCGCCAGGTAGCCGTCGGCTGTTTTATAAATACCATATGGGGCCGACAGGTAGGCATGTCCATTATTGATCTCACTCCGCACCGGCAGCTCGCGACCGTCGTTATAAAAACACGTGAGTACTTCAAATTGAAAATCAAGTATCGATTCCAGCATGCTTACCTGCACCAGGCTTCCTTCATTGGTAATGGTGCGTTGCAGTAAAGCAGCCAGAATGCCCTGGGCAATATGGGTTCCGGCCAATATATCCACCACGGCTACGCCCATGGGCGTTGGACTATCGCTGCGGTTGCTGCTTAACCAGGTTAATCCTGATACGGCTTGCAACAACAGGTCCTGACCGGGCAGGTCTTTCCACGGACCTTCATTGCCATAACCGCTTACTTCGGCATATACGATCTGCGGGTTAATGGCTTTTACCGTTTCATAGTCCAGTCCCAGTCGTTCCATTACACCAGGACGGAAGTTATGCATCAATACATCTGCCTGGGCAATGATCTTTTTTACTTTTTCCAGGTCTTCCGCGTTTTTCAGATCAGCCGCATACGATTGTTTGTTGCGATTGATGGCATGAAAAATCGTCGACTCCCCTTCTATCATCACATTCGATACATATAACTGCCTGCAAATATCACCTACGCCTGTGCGCTCTATTTTAATTACCTGCGCACCCATATCGGCCAGTCGTAAACCAGCCGAGGGGCCAGATAAAAACTGGCTGAAATCAACTACTATTATATCTTGTAATGGCTTCATTTTGGGGCAATCAGTTCTTTATTAATTTTCTCATTGTGTTCTCCCAGCTGCGGAGCCGGTTTGGGAGAAAATATCCGTTCCCCGTTGATGCGTATAGGGCATCGCGTGGTTGTAATGTTCCTGCCTTGTGAGGTAGTGATCGTTTGCTCCATTTGCAAACAGGTATACGCGTCCAGTTTCGTGAGTCTTTCCCAATCGAGCACTTCCATGGCCCACAGGTCTTTGGCATGCAGTTTTTCTAACCAGACCGATGATGGTTGTGTTGACAGGTGTTTGGCCAGCACCGTCTTGATCTCATCGCGCAAACTGAACGCAACCTTTTGTTCATAGCCCATCAGTTCGTTACAACCAATGGCTTTCGCCAGTTGCTTGATATCTACCATCGCGATGGCAATATGCCCGTCAGTGGTAGCGTAAATACCGTAAGGCGCATGTAATAACGGATGGCCATTGTTTACTTTGCTGCGCTTTGGCAACTTTCCACTGCTGTGATAGGTTGTTAATAATTCAAACTGGAAATCGAGCAACGATTCCAGCAAACTAACTTCTATTAAAGCACCGGTACCGGTCTTATGTCTTCTTATCAAGGCACTCAAGATGCCCTGCACTAATTGCGAACCGCACAGGTTATCGGCAATGGCTAAACCAAATGGCATGGGATTGTCCTTGGCGTTGCCGGTAGTATAAGCGAGGCCGCTCATCGATTGCAACAACAGATCCTGACCCGGCCGGTTTTTCCAGGGGCCTTCTTTTCCGTAGCCGCTGATGGCGCCATATATAATGCGTGCATTTATCTTTTTTACTTCAGCATAACCCAGGCCTACTTTTTCCATTACACCAGGCCGGAAGTTATGGGTAAGCACATCGGCCTTCTCGATCAGTTTCTTAACCAATACCAGATCATCGGGATCCTTCAGATCGGCTGTATAACTTTCCTTGTTGCGGTTGATGGTATGAAACAATAGGGAGCTGTCGTCTGTCCAAAGATTTTTGATAGATAACCGGCGACCGGCATCTCCTACTTGCGGACGTTCAACTTTAATGACCCGCGCCCCGAGGTCGGCCAGGCGCAATCCGGCGGATGGGCCAGATAAATACTGGCTGAACTCCAGCACAAGCAATCCCTGTAAAGGCAATCGACTCATATAGACAAGCTCATTTTTTCGCCTACAAGGCTTTGTTGATAAATACGGTCTATTTCTTTTAACACGGTTTCGGGGTTTCCACCTTGTAACAAATATTGTTGAACCGGGTTTCCGGCATGATCCTGAAAATGAAGGTACCCATTATAACGCGGACGCATGTACCCGTTTTTCATAACCGGAAGTACGGTATGAAAAAAGCTACCGGTAAGTAAATTGGCCATGTTATTCGTCCAGGCAGCCAGGTGTCCCGGCTGTCCGCCATGCTGCACATAAAAAGTAGACTGGCATGCCGAGCTGCAGATCCACTCCGTGAAATCAACCGCTTCTTTTTTATGCTTTGTGAACGACGAAACCGCCAAACCCGTTCCGCCTATGGTGCTGCGCAACCGTGCTGCGCCAAAATGAACCAGGTTAGCATACGTCAACGGGTATTTTGCATACCCAGGTCTGGGATAATTTGAATAACAATAGGCAAATGGACAGTACCAGTAATCGTTGGTGGTTGACATTAATTCAGCCACGTGTATTGGATTACTTGCGAACAGTTTTTTATCTATAAGCGAATACAGGTCACGCATAGTTTGCAAGGCCTGTACGCCAATTTCTTTGCTTACTACCTGACTGGTTTGCCTGAATGGTTCTTCACCCAGGGCAATACAGAACATATAAAAGTTCATCAGGATATCGATGGGAATGGCTGGTATGGCCACTTTGCCATCTTTTGCCAGCGCCATCAACGCATCCCAGGTATCGGGCACGGCCACACTGTGCTGCTGTAACAGATCGGCGCGATAACTGGCAGCCGGTGTAGCGGCGTCTATAGCCAGGGCCCACTGATGGTTATCGTAATAATAACTTATATGCGAATCACCCACCGAATTACCCGATTGATCTTGCAGGTAAGCGGCAGGTAAATATTCATCTAATGGCAATACGCTGTTTGTAGCAGCGGCACATCCCACCCAGGGATGATCGATGATCAGCAGATCATAATCATTTACCAGTTTTTCAAGTGGAAAATCGGCAAATTCCTGTAATGTTCTTTTTGTCCACTGTATGGTCACATTCGGGTTCAGCTCTGAAAAGCGCTGCGCCGCAGCCAGTAAGGGCGTGATGCCTCTGCTGTGTCCCCAGGTAATTCCTTTCAAAACAATTTCAGACATATCTCCTAACTTTCTTTTTTATTCACCAACAATACGTGTTCACAAACCATAACCAACTCACCATGCTGGTTAACCACTTCTACTAATTCGGTAACCAGGCCAAACCCTGGTTTTTTATGATCTTTTATATTGGAAATAGTGACGGAAGCTTTAATGGTGTCACCAATAAAAACAGGTTTAATAAAACGGAGCCGGTCGTACCCGTAGGTCATGGCAACTTCATTAATGACATGCGCTGTTAAGCCAACGGCTATAGTAAAGATAAGGGTGCCATGGGCTATACGCTTTTTAAAGGGCTGGGTTTTACACCATTCCTCATCCATATGATGGGGAAAGAAATCGCCCGACTGGCCTGCATGAATAACAATATCGGTTTCGGTAACCGTGCGTCCGCCGGTATGCCGTTTTTCGTTCAGTTCAAATTCTTCAAAATATTTAGTAATACCCATACAGGTTTAGGAATTATTGGCTGGTCTTCAATTTGGTTTAGGCTTAATTCAGGTTAATAAACGTCAAGATGCCATTATAATTATACAGACCAGGTTGGGTGAATTGGCTGATACGGCCACCGCGTGTGCGCGGCACAGATGTAGAAAATGAAACCATTTTTTTCATATGCGCAACTATTTTTCAATCGTAAATAGGTGTCAGGCGTAATACAACCGGTTTACCAAATCAGGTGCCTGTCAAGAACTGGGCTTTTATCACATTCGGAGTTGATGGAAAGACGTGCCACGTTTGTTTGAGACAGTCGCTTTTGAACTTCAGGTAATTTTAACTGGCCTTGATCGTTGTTTGTAGATACAAAAACAATGCAGGCACAACGTGGCACGCCTCGTCCTTGCTGCTTTTGCTAAATAACCAACACTGAACGCTTTAAAGTGGAAAGCTACACATTTTAGGCAGGGGCATCAATGTCAGGTTTAACTGAAATGATGGAATATTTTACTAAATAATTATTATCAACACGTAATAGGTAAAGGACTTTGGCGAAAAAGCCCTTCATATATTACTAAAATACAGCTGAAAGCCGAAAGCTGAAAGCTGTAAGTTGTAAGCGGAAAACAGAACTAAAGCGGAACGCCCTGTATTCGCTTTAAGCTTATAGCTTATAGCTTTGAGCTATATTCAAAATGGCACAACCGTTTGCGTGTTCCAATTCCATTTTTACGCTGTAAGTTTGGCCATGACGCAGCCCCGCCAACACGGGGTTTTATGACTCAACGGATTATCCATGTTCAATACTATATTAACCCATTACGGACTTAATCCCGCAAATTATTCCGTACAACCTTTTGGCAGCGGTTTGATCAATCACACCTGGAAGATCAATACCCCCGAAGGCCAGCCCCGTTATATCCTGCAAAAGATCAATACTGCCGTTTTTAAACACCCGGAGGATATTGCTTTTAACATCGACAGCCTGGGGCGTTATTTACAACAACTTTACCCGGATTACCTGTTTGCCGGCGCCGTGCCTACCACTACCGGTGACTATCTGTATGTGGACGACAAAAAACAGTATTACCGGCTTTTCCCGTTTATTGCCCAATCGCATTCCGTAGACCTGGTGCACACCCCTGAGCAGGCTTTTGAAGCAGCCCGCCAGTTTGCCCGGTTTACCCACTTATTGAGCGCTTTTGACTGCAGTCATTTAAAGATCACCATTCCGCAGTTTCATGATCTGTCGTTGCGATTCCAGCAGTTTACCGACGCATTGGCCCATGGCAATCCCCGGCGCATTCAGGAGACCACCGACCTCATCAGTTATTTACAGCAGCAGCAACACCTGGTTCAAATATTTGAGCGTATTAAAAAAGATCCCGGGTTCAGGTTGCGGGTCATTCATCATGATACCAAGATCAGCAACGTGCTTTTCGACGATCACCAAAAAGGCTTGTGTGTTATTGACCTGGACACCGTTATGCCCGGTTATTTCATCAGTGACGTGGGTGATATGATGCGTACCTATTTATCACCGGCCAATGAGGAAGAAAAGATGGTAGAAAAAATAATTGTACGGGACGATTTCTTTACCGCCATTGCCCGGGGTTATATTGGTGAATTGCAGCATGATCTAACACCCACCGAAAAACAACACTTTATTTATGCCGGTCAATTTATGATTTATATGCAGGCGCTGAGATTTTTGACCGATCATCTCAATGATGATGTATATTACGGCGCCCGGTACGAAGGCCATAATTTCGTACGGGCCCGGAACCAGGCAGTCCTTTTACAACAGTATAATGCGAAAGAAGGATTGTTCCATCAAATCATTTCAACAATTTAATCATGACAACTGCTAAAACGCTGGCCGTTCCTATGCAAACACAGCGAACCAACACAACGGCTATTTTCATTATTGGGTTTTTGTTCTTTATTTTCGGGTTTATTACCTGGTTAAATGGCAGCCTCATACAGTTTTTAAAACTGGTATGCCAGCTGGAAACTGATGTGCAGGCATTTTTTGTGACCTTCGCTTTTTACATGGCCTATTTCTTTCTGGCCATTCCTTCTTCCCTTATATTAAAACGGACCGGTTTCAAAAAAGGAATGGCTTTAGGTTTGCTGGTAATGGCCATTGGTGCGCTTATATTCATCCCGGCTGCCCAACAAAGAAGCTTTGGTTTGTTTTTAACCGGCTTATTTGTACAGGGAATGGGTCTTGCGTTATTGCAAACAGCTTCCAACCCATACATCAGCATTATCGGCCCCATTGAAAGCGCGGCCAAACGTATCAGCATCATGGGCATTTGTAATAAAATAGCTGGCATCATCAGTCCGCTGATCTTAAGCGCCGTTTTGTTAAGCAATGCTTCGGAGCTGGAAGAAAAAATAAATACAGCAACCAGTACGGCTGAAAAAGAGGAATTATTAAATGCGTTGTCAGGTAAAGTGATCACCCCGTATATTATCCTGGCTGTGGTGCTGGCGATACTGGCTTTTATGCTATTTAAATCTCCCCTGCCCGAACCCACTATTGAAAAAGAAGAAACCGATACCAAACAAGATGCTATTAGTAATAAGAAAAGTATCTGGGCGTTTCCGCACCTGATCCTGGGCGCCTTGTGTATATTTTTATATGTTGGCGTTGAAGTAATGGCCGGCGATGCCATTGGTGTTTATGGCAAGTCGATGGGTATGCCGCTGGACGAAACCAAATACTTTACCACGTTTACCCTGGTAGCCATGCTGGCAGGTTATGTTATAGGCATTTTTACCATCCCTAAGATCATTTCGCAACAAACAGCGCTGAAAATATCTGCCATACTGGGCATTGTTTTTTCCGTTGGCGTATTTGTCACGGATGGCTATACCGCCATTACATTTATTGCCTTATTGGGATTGGCCAACGCCCTGATGTGGCCTGCTATTTGGCCGCTGGCTATTGATAAACTCGGCAAATTCACCAAGATCGGTTCTGCCTTGCTGGTGATGGGTATTGCCGGTGGCGCTATTGTGCCGTTACTATATGGTATGCTTAAAGATAAGATACCCAACCACCTGGCATTCTTTATTTGTATGTTGCCTTGTTATCTATACATTCTGTATTATGCTATGAAAGGGCATAAAGCGGGGAGAAAATGAAGAATTAAAAATAAAAAACAGAGAAATGAGAAAGTAAATACAGTATAAAAGACAAGGGTGCTTCGGTTTGAATACGAGGCACCCTTTTTTTATAACGTCTTAGTGTTATTGTATGTCTATGAGATCATCAAGGTCCAGCGGGTCATCAAAGATGTACAGGTCAAAGAGGTCAATGAAACCCAGCATATCGAGGGGGGCAAGTATTATATAATATAACAGGTATATTAACATACAATCTTTCTTTATTAGGCTTTACCTGCAGCGTGAAACTTGCAATTCATTCACCATTGACCATTCACCATTCACGCACTCACTACCCTACCACTGAATCTTATACATGATATCGGGGAAGAAACCGATCTGGTAAACAGTACCCACCTGTTTTTGCACCTGGTTGTAGCGCCGTACAAACACATTATCACGATTGGTTACATTCTGCAGATCGAGATAGAGCGTTTGTGATAACCTGCGCTTGCTGCTGTTCAACCGGAAACCAAAACGGGTATCGAGCCGTAAATATTCAGGGAACTGTTCTGCATTGAAACGGGTTTCGTCGAGCTTTTCAGAACCGGCGAGTGCAGAAGCCGTCAGGTCAACCGGTGTATAATACCGGCCACCGGAATAAGCCATCTTGATATCAACCGTAAAAACATTGCGGCCACTGCTGCCTATTTTCCATTCTTTACCAGCCAGTACATTCAATACCCTGTTGTTATTAAATGTTGAATTGCGTTTTATGCCATCACTGCCTTTGTATTTTGAATCAAACAGAGAAGCCGTTGTAAGCAGGTAGTATCCCTTGCTGAAAAACTTTTCAATGGTCAGTTCCACCCCTGTATTGGTACCAGTGCCATTATTTATTAATCCGGCTTTTTCAGGGAAGGTGTAATCAGCGCCACTGTTCAGGATCGAAAATCCGCTGGGGGCTTTTTCAACCGGCGCATCAAAAATATCCTGGTAATAAGCCTCCGCCTTCAACCGCCAGTCTTTGGCAAAGCCCCAATCGTACCCTAGAATATAATGATGGGCTTTGGTGAAACCCAGGTCACGATTGCTTTGATCGTAGGTACCGTTTGATAATTTTTCCTGATACAGGTAAACCGGCGTTGGTTGTAACTGGCTATGTAATCCATAGCTCAGGGTAATGGTTTTTGTATTATCCAGCGCATAGCTCAGGGATGCCCGTGGTTCAACAGCCGTTGCCTCATTAAAGGTGTAATACATGCCATGCACACCGGCGTTGAGCGATAACTTTTCCGTAAAGCGGTATTTGCCTTGTACATAGGGTTGCAATAACCAGGAGCTGCCATCATAATCGCGGATAGTTTCCCAGGCGGGGCGTCCTTCAATGGTTTCGAGATGCGTATCGAGACCATTCTGTTCAGCCAGAAATCCGCCCCGCATGGTAAACCTTGTATTGACTTTTGAATTGATATAGGTAGAAAAACGCAAGCCGGTATTTTCCGTTTCCTGCCGGGTGAGGTATTGCCGCTCAGCTAAAGAATCATAATACTTGTAGATATCTCCTTTATTGCTGGTATAGGAGTAAGACAGCACTGAACGGATATAACTATTCCGGCCCACATCAATGGTATGTTTTATACCTACGATCCCTATACGTGATTTAAAATAAGTATCCTCATCTTTATTGGCAAACAGATCGGCAGAATCAAGATCTGCGCCAATGAAATCAATATTGCTGGTGCCGCCCAACCCGAAAATGCCAAACTTACCAAGCTTTGAAGGGGCGAAATTGATGTGAAAAATAATATCCTGGTATTTGGGAACTGCTTCGGTCCCGAATTTCAATCCAACCTGCTGGCCCAGTTGGGCAAAGGAATACCGGTAACCGATCAAAAATGAAGAACCATTCTTCTTTTTGCTTAAAGGCCCTTCGATCATAGCTTCCAGTCCGCTGAACATGTTCACCTGCAGGGTTTTTTCTACTTTGTCTTTATTACCCGCACGCAGTGACAGATCGAAAACCGCACCGCTGGCATTGCCATACTCGGCCGGAAAAGCGCCGGTATA
>DASUVL010000495.1:0-17238 GCA_036379015.1 Niastella sp. | reverse complement strand
GCCTTCCCTTCAATATTCGATATTCAACATTCAATATTTAATATTTATGGTATTCTTCATTTCCCTGTCTTTCATTATCGTATTATCGCATTATCATATTATCACATTGGCCTTGTCCTTTTTCCCTTTTTCATTCCTCATTTCTCTGTTTTTCATTTTTCATTTCCCCGCCGTCCCTTCAACACCGCCTGCTGCGCCTTTGCGAAGCAAGGCCGGCCTGCAGGTTCAATATTCAAAAAAATAATATTTAATATTTTTTTCCATCCGTGGGGTAATTTCCGCGGCTTCCTCCTCTTAATAGAAACCCGCGCGGTGTTTTTTGAAGCGAGTAGCTTGCTTTTCATTGTAAACCATCATTAATTATCAGTCACATGAGAAAATTAATATATGCCATCCCCGTGGTGGCTATGCTACTGCTATTGAACGCAACAGCAACCGCGCAGGGAATTTTAAAAGGCACGATAAAAAGTGAAAGTGGTGAACCGCTGTCCAATGCATCTATTATTGTCGGCGGTAACAAAGGCGGTACTTCTACGGATACAACGGGAAGTTACCGCCTTTCTTTGCCTCCGGGTACCTATCGGGTCTATTTTACCAGCGTGGGTTTTAATCCTTATTCCACGTCGGTTAAAATCGAAAATGGGGACGTCAGCAAAGACATCGTACTGAAATTTGCGGTAGCCGATCTGAGCGAAGTGGTTGTAGCTGTGGGTAGCCGCGCCTCTCAGCGTACATTCACTACTACAACATTGCCTGTCGATAATATCAATGCCGCCGAACTGCAAACTACCGGTCAATTGTCGTTTGATAAAGCCCTGCAATTACGCGTGCCTTCTTTCAATACCGTTAACACGCCGGTAAATGACGCCACTTCTTTGCTTGATCCTTACGAGATCAGGAACATGGGCCCCAGCCGTACCCTGATCCTTGTAAATGGAAAACGAAAGAATCCCAGCGCTCTCGTATATATTCAAACTTCTCCAGGCCGGGGTGAAACGGGCGCCGATCTGGCTGCGATCCCTGTCGATGCTATCAAACGGGTAGAGATCCTGCGCGACGGCGCTTCCGCCCAATACGGGTCAGACGCTATTGCCGGTGTAATGAATATCATCCTGAAAGACCGCTTCGACTATACCAATTTTAAAATTGCCAGCGGTGTTACCCACAAAGGCGACGGGTTTTCTATCCTCACCAGCTTAAACGGCGGCGCCAATTTCGGCAGCAAGGGTTTTATTAATTATACCATCAATTTTCAGCGCGAGAACAAAACCAACCGGTCGGGTGATGTAGATGCAGTAGGCGACAATAACGACCTGAGCGCCGGTACCCCCGCCAGCCTCACGGAGGTTCAAGCATACCTGGCCCGTTTTCCCGATGCCAAGAATATCAGCGGTACGCCCACCAGCACAGCTACTAAATTCCTGGTGAATGCGGGTATCCCTGTTAGTGAAAACACCGACTTTTATGCCAACGCCGCTTACATATATAAGAAAGTGCAAAGCTTTGCCAACTACCGTACGCCTTACTGGAAGCAGGATTATGGCTTACTACATGCTGCCGGTACAGAATACCTGGGCTATGGTCCCACATTCGAAGGCGACTTAAACGACTATAACGCTACCGTGGGATTTAAGACGCTCAAGAACGGTTGGATGCATGATATCAGCTTTACCACCGGTGGTAACAAACAGTTGTATACGGTGGAGAACACGGTGAATCATTCCCTGGGTTCAAAAAGCCCTATCCGGTTTAAACCCGGCGGCTATGCTTTTAATCATGTGGTGGGTAATATTGATATCACTAAAGAAGTAACCGATAAACTGCATATAGGCTTCGGAAGCGAGTTCCGCAGTGAGAACTACCAGATCTTTGCGGGCGATACCGCTTCCTATTCCGGCGAAGGCGCCAACTCTTTCCCCGGTGTGAACGAAGTAAATGCCATCAAAGTCAATCGTTTTAATATTGGTGGTTATTTCGATCTGAGCTATGATATCTCCAAAGCGATATTGGTAAATGGTACCGTACGCCAGGAGTATTACAGCGATTTCGGAAGCGCCTTTGTATGGAAGATCAGTGGCCGGGCAAAACTGGCCGATGATAAACTAACGATACGTTCGTCAATCTCAACCGGTTTCAGAGCGCCCAGTTTACACCAGATCAATCTGCAGATCGCTCAACAAAGTTTTGTACCGGGGCAAGGTATTCAAACAAAAGGTATTGTGAGTAATAAAAGTCCACAGGCGCACCTGCTTGGCGTACCTGCTTTAAAGCCTGAAAAATCAGTGAACTTTACAGCTGGTTTTGGTTTAAACCCCATAAAGAATTTTAGTGTAACGGTAGATTATTATAATATTGATATTAAAGACCGCATCATCCTCAGTTCTAACATTACCAATACAGCGGCCGGTAATACCGAACTGGATGATGTGTTAAGGAATAACGGTATTGTAGGGGTGAGCTTCTTTACCAATGGTATCAGAACCACAACAGAAGGGATTGATGTAGTGGCCAATTATAAAAACATACGTATCAGCACTACCGGAAAGATCGGGATCTACCTGGCTGGTAACTACACGTTATCGAATAAACTGGATGGCAGTATCACCAACCCGAAATTGATCGGTGATGCCGGTCAGTCTACTTTTGATTATATTCAGGAAGCGTTATTGTTAACGAGCCGGCCAAAATACAAAGCGGTGCTGGGCGGCGACCTTACTTTAAGTAAATGGAGTTTCAACCTGAACAATACGTTGTACGGACCAACAAATTTCCGCAATGATGGTTTGGATAAAAACCTGGAACTGGAATTTCAAACAAAAGCGCTTACCGATCTGAATATCGGGTATCAATTCAGCAGCCGGATAAATGCATCAATAGCAATCAATAACATATTCAATATAGAACCTGAGTGGAAGTTAAAGTCATTGAACAGCAACGGCGATGCGGTGTTGAGTGATGCTGCACTGGTGAAAAAGAATGTCAATGCCATTACCTTTAATGGCAGGTATAGCATGGTAACCTATGACGGATCGCATTTCAGTCAGCTTGGAACAACGTTTTTGGCAACGCTTAATTTTAGGTTGTAAAGTTGTAGATTGCCCAAAAGTATGCGAAACGCCAAAAGCAGAACGCGAAGTACGGAAAAGCGTTAAGCATTGAGCGTTCAGCGTTAAGCGTATATTATGATAAGGTATACAACATCAAAGACTGATAAAGAATTAGAGCAGATCCTGGAACTGCAAAAGCAAAACCTGGCAATAGGTTTAACGGCCGAACAGATCGCCTCCCAGGGATTTGTAACCGTATCGCACAGCTTTCAGGATCTGCATACTATGAATGTGATTGAAGAACATGTGATTGCTAAGGACAACGACCGGGTGGTAGCCTATTTATTGGCCATGACGGTCCGCTCACGATTCGATATTCCCATGCTGCTTCCCATGTTCGAAATGTTTGAGCAGATTGAATATCAAAACAAAAAGGTGGCCGACTGGCGGTATATTGTTGTTGGCCAGGTATGTGTAGCTGCCGGTTACCGCGGAAAGGGCATACTAGATGCATGTTATGCTACCTATAGAAATATTTTTCAAGACAGGTACGACTTTGCCATTACAGAGATCAACACCAGGAATCAGCGTTCTATAAATGCGCATAAACGTATTGGGTTTGAAACAATTCACGAATATGTAGCGCCTGATGGGGAAGGGTGGAGTATAGTGTTGTGGAGGTGGTAGGAAGGCCAATGTGCTGATTTGCTAATGTGATAATGTGCTAATGGAATACAAATACAAGTGCCAATGTGCTGATTTGCTAATATGCTAATTGAATAAAAAACTGGTAACTGAAACATAGAACCTAGAATTGTCAACTAAATGGATAAGTACAGGGAATATCAAACTGAGGATTTTCTTCAGGATGAATCGTTTATCAATTGGGTATTGGATCCGGAGGGAACAGGTAACCAGGCGTGGACGAATTGGATGAATGCCAATCCGGCAAAAAAGGAAGCCGTACAAAAAGCCATCGATGTCATCCGTTCCTTTGAATTTAAAAAGGACCCGGTAGCCGATGCATTTTATGGTAACCTGAAACAGCGGATCGATAACACGATTGCCAATGGAAACGTTGTATCCATAAAGTCCAGACCCGCTACCCGTGTTTGGATGAAAGCCGCTGCCGTAGTGGCTGGTCTACTGATTGGTGCACTGGTACTGTACTATTTCAGGAAACCGTCGTATGCATATATTTCTACACCATATGCAGCTATTAAAACCGTATGGTTGCCTGATAGTTCTGAAGTAGTACTAAATGCCAATTCATCTATCCGGTTCAATACGAGCCCTACGCGCAACAAGCGGGAGGTGTGGGTAACAGGGGAAGCCTTTTTTAAAGTACGACATATTAATAACGCCGGAAAAGCACAGCCCTTTGCCGTATACGCAGGTGATGCGGTGATAGAAGTACTGGGTACGGAGTTCAATGTGAAGAGTGTTAACAATACAACCGGGGTCCTGTTAAGGGAGGGGAAAGTCCGGTTCAGTGTTCCTGCCAGCCATTCGGAAACGATCATGCAGCCTAACGATTATTGCCTGTACAACGCATCGCAGGGAAATATAATTACCCGTGTTGCCAACCCGGTTTTATTTACCTCCTGGATGGAGCAGAAATACCGGTTTGAAAAAACGCCGGTGCAGGAGATCTGCGAAACATTGAAGGAATATTTTGGATACGATTTTATTATACGTAAACCCGAGCTGGCCACGCAGGCTATTTCGGGTACGCTGGAATTACAGAACGAGCAGGTAATGCTTCGCATATTGAGTGAATTGCTCAATGCAAAGGTTACAAAAGAGGGGAGTCAGATTATAATAGAATAAACGCAAAATGCCAAACGCCAAACGCGGAATGCCAAACGCGAAACGCAGAACGTAAAGCCGGGAAATGCGTTCAGCGTTAAGCGTTGAGCGTTCAGCATGCAATTGATTATGAGAAAAAGCCTGTTTCAGTATTGGCTTATTGTACTGGGTTTATCCCTGTGCATGGTAAATACCGTGCAGGGGCAGCGAATTGTCCGAAAAGAAAAGAACGACACAACTCCACAGCTCGTCATTTCATCCGAGAACAGTCTCCCCCTAAAAGAGGTGATCGCAGCACTCGAAAAGAAATTCAACGTCAGCATCCTGTACCGCGAACAACTGGTACAAAATAAGAAGGCAATGCCGGATACCATCACTGGTAATAATCCGGATAACGCTTTACATTCGCTGCTTACTCCATTCGGATTAACCTTCAAAAAAGTATCACCCACACAGATCATCATAGCCGAGGCGCCCGGCCATTATACCACAACTGCAGATAAAATTGAAAACGGGGCTACCGTACAACATAACCTGTTAAAAGGTACTGTGCGCAATGAAAAGAACGAGCCGGTACAGGGTGTTTCTATTATCGTGATCGGGTTGACCAAAGGAACGGTAACCGATGCAAATGGTAATTACCGGCTGCCATTGCACGATGGTACCCATAAGATCTATTTCAGCAGCGTTGGATATAGCAGTTATGTGACCACGATAAAAATGCAGCGGGCCGATGCGGAGAAGAACGTTACATTGAACAATGCCGCCACCGATTTGAGTGGGGTAGTGGTAGCGGTAGGTAGCCGGGCCGCACAACGTACGTTCACCAATACGTCGCTGCCCGTTGATAATATAAATGGCGCCGATCTGATGACAACAGGTCAGCTGTCGCTCGATAAAGCATTGCAGTTTCGCGCACCTTCTTTTAATACCGTGAACATGCCTGTGCATGATGCCACTTCTTTATCAGATCCGTACGAGATCAGGAACATGGGGCCAAGCCGTACGCTGATATTAATAAACGGGAAAAGAAAAAATCCAGGCTCACTGGTGTATATCCAAACCTCTCCCGGGCGGGGCGAAACAGAGACCGATCTTTCTGCCATTCCGTTGGAAGCCATCAAGCGCATAGAGATCTTGCGGGATGGTGCTTCGGCTCAATATGGATCGGATGCTATTGCCGGCGTTATGAATATTATTTTAAAGGACCGGTATGAATATACCAGTTACAAAGCCGGCACCGGTATTACCGGTAAAGGGGACGGATTTTCTGTGATTACCAGTATCAACAGCGGGGTAAATATTGGCGACAAAGGATTTGCAAACTATACCATCAATTTTCAAAAAGAGAACCGGACCAACCGGCCGGGTACAGTAGATGCAGAACAGGATAATCTGGACCTGGGTGATGGTACTGCGGCGGGACTGGAAAAAGTAAAGGCCTATCTTGATCAATTTCCTGATGCGCGCAATGTAAATGGTACGCCGGCTATTACCGCTGCCAGGTTTATGGTGAATGCCGGTATCCCGGTAAATAATAACGCTTCCTTTTATGCGAATGCAGCGTATGTCTATAAGAATATTCAAAGCTATGCCAACTACCGCACTTCCTACTGGAAACAGGACCCGTACCATTTGCTGCATGATACCACTTCTCCCTACCTCGGTTTCGGGCCAACCTTTGCCGGTGATCTGAACGATTATAACGCTACCCTGGGATTTAAACAGGAGAAAGATCTTTGGACTACAGACGTTAGCGCCACCGTAGGCGGTAACCGGCAATTGTATTCGGTAGATAATACCTGGAACCCGACTATGGGCGCACAAAGTCCCACCACCTTCCGGCCTGGTGGTTATGCCTTTCACCATGTGGTGGGAAATGTTGATATTTCGCATGCCGTAAATGAACAATTGTCGATCGCATTTGGTACCGAGTTCAGAAATGAAACATTCAGCATCATTGCCGGTGACAGGGCTTCTTATGCCGGCATGGGGCCTGTTTCATTTTCGGGCATTTCTAACATCAATGCCAACACGTCGAACCGGTTTAATATAGGCGGTTACCTGGATATAAGTTATGACCTGTCGAAAACCATGTTGTTGAACGCTACCGCCCGGCAGGAGTATTACAATGATTTCGGGGGCGCCTTTGTATGGAAGGTCAGTGGCAGGAAAAAACTGGCCGCTGATATCCTCACCTTGCGCTCATCGGTATCAACCGGTTTCCGGGCGCCCGGTCTGCACCAGGTAAACCTGCAGATCGTTCAACAGATCTTTTCACCGGGTATGGGCGTACAAACAAAAGGCGTGGTAAGCAACAAGAGTATGCAGGCCCAGGTATTGGGTGTGCCCGCTTTGAAGCCTGAACGATCCCTGAACTTTACCGGCGGCTTTGGATTACAACCTTCCCGTCATTTTAGCCTCACCCTCGATTATTATAATATTACTATCAAAGATCGAATTATTCTCAGCTCTGATATTGCACATACAAACGATAGAAATACACAGCTCGATGAAGTACTTAGCGCCAATGGGATCATTGGCGTTAGTTTTTTTACCAATGGCATCAGCACCAATACCCAGGGTATCGACCTGGTGGCTGCTTTTAAAAACATGCGCGTAGGGACCACCGGCCGTTTAACGGTTAACCTGGCCGGCAATTATACCATTGCCAATAAGGTACTGGGCGTGGTAGCAAATCCCAAATTGATCAACGATGCAGGTCAGGCCATTTTCGATTATATGCAGGAAGCTTTGTTATTAAGCAGCCGGCCAAAGTTCAAAGGCATTCTTGGCACTGACCTCGCCATTAATAAATTTACTTTCAATGTAAATAATACGTTGTTTGGTCCGGCCACCTTCCGCAGTGAAGGGTTGAACAAGAATATAAAGATGGTCTTCAACACCAAGCTTGTTACAGATACCTATATCGGCTACCAGTTCACACCCTGGTTAGGTACATCCTTCACCGTAAATAATGTGTTCAATATTCTGCCGAAGTATACATTAAAAGCATTGAACAGCGAAGGCAGGGCCGTATTGAATGATCCCGAGGCCTATAAAAGGAATATCAATGCCGTTACCTTTAACGGCCGTTACGGCATAGCCACCTACGATGGTTCACACTTTAGCCAGTCGGGCACTACTTTTCTGCTGACTCTTAATTGTAAATTGTAAGTTTTGAGTTTATAGGTTTTTGAAGTAGGAGGTCGGAAGTCGGAAGTCGGAAGTAGGAGGTAAGAAGTAAGAAGAATCGGAATTTCTTACCTTATACTTCGTATTTTGTATTTCCTACCTCTTACTTCCTACTTCGTACTTCTTACTTCGTTTTCCTATTATCTCAAAAACTAACATTTATTTATAAGCACCAGTTGTACCTTCGGGGCCACATTTAACAGATGAACGCAGAACAACAACGACTACAACAACCCAACTGGAAAAGATGGGGCTCATATGTTTCAGACAGGCAATGGGGAACCGTGCGGGAAGATTATAGCGCCAATGGCGATGCCTGGAATTTTACCACACACGATATGGCGCGCAGCAAAGCCTGGCGCTGGGGTGAAGAAGGTATTGCCGGTATCAGTGACGATAAACAACAGTTGTGTTTTGCCCTGGCATTATGGAATAAAAGAGATCCCATTGTAAAGGAACGGTTGTTTGGCTTGAACAACCAGCAGGGCAATCATGGCGAAGATGTAAAAGAGATCTATTATTACCTCGATGCCACGCCAACCCATTCGTATATGAAAATGCTGTACAAGTATCCGCAGCAGGAATTTCCCTACGAATGGCTAATACAGGAGAATGCCCGCCGCACCCGGCTGGACCCGGAATTTGAACTCATGGATACCGGGATCTTCAATGAGGATAAATACTTCGATGTATTTACGGAGTATGCCAAAGCCGGCACAGATGATATGCTCATCAAAATAACCATTCATAATCGCGGTAATGAAGCCGCCAGTCTGCATGTATTGCCAACGGTTTGGTTCCGCAATACCTGGACCTGGGGCCGGCACGAGTATAAACCTTCTTTATATAAAAGCGGCGATCATGCCATCGGCATCGCGCACGAAAAAATAGCGGTATCGAACCTGTATTTTGAAGGCGATGGCCAACTCTTATTCTGCGACAATGAAACCAATACCCGCCGGTTATATAAATATGATGATAAGCAGGCGTATCCGAAAGACGGGATTGTTGATCATCTTATTCATGGAAAAAAATCGGTGAACCCGGCTATGATGGGCACCAAAGCGGCCATCAATTACGAACTGGTGATCCCCGCCGGCGGTTCGCATACCATTCGCCTGCGGTTAAGCGAGCAACAAGCACAAAATGCGTTTGACAACTTCGATACACTCTTTGCACAACGGGTAGCGGAAGCTGATACTTTTTATACCGACCTGCAAAAGGACATTGCCAACGAAGATGAGAGGCGTATTCACCGCCAGGCAATAGCCGGTATGTTGTGGAATAAACAATTCTATTCGTATAAGGTACAGCAGTGGCTGGATGGCGATCCGGCTACACCGTCGCCGCCACCGGGGCGTTGGCATGGCCGTAATAACGATTGGAAGCAGCTCAACAACGAACATATAATGTCGGTGCCCGATAAATGGGAGTTTCCCTGGTATGCTGGTTGGGACCTGGGATTTCATTGTGTTACTATTGGCCTGGTTGATCCGGATTTTGCCAAGCAGCAATTGCAGTTGCTCACCGAAGAATGGTTTATGCATCCATCAGGCATGTTACCGGCTTATGAATGGTCGCTGGGCGATGCCAATCCGCCCATACATGCCGGCGCCGTATTCCGCATATTCCGGCTCGATGCAAAAGCCAAAGGCGTGAAGGATTTTGTTTTCCTGGAATCGATCTTTCATAAACTGCTCATCAATTTCACCTGGTGGGTGAACCGGAAAGACCAGGAAGGGAATAATATTTTTGAAGGTGGTTTCCTGGGACTTGATAATATCGGGGTGTTTGATAGAAGTGCGCCGATGCCCGAAGGCGTCACTGCAGAACAGGCCGACGGCACCAGCTGGATGGCTATGTATGCGCTGAACATGCTGCATATTTCGCTGGAGCTGGCTACCCACAATAAGGCGTACACGGGAATGGCTACCAAATTCTTTGAACACTTCCTGTATATCGCCGGCGCTATGGCCAGCATGGGAAAGAACAATACCGGTTTGTGGGATGAAGAAGATGAATTCTTTTACGACCAGATCAGCCTGCAAAATAATCAGATCATAAAACTGAAAGTGAAAAGCATGGTCGGATTGATCCCCTTGTTTGCCGTAGAAGTGATCACCAAAGAAACACTGGACAATAACCCGGTTTTTGCTGAACGCATGAACTGGTTCCTGCGGCACCGGCCCGATCTGGCCTTGCTGGTATCGCGCTGGTATGAGGAAGGTAAACAGGATACACATCTGCTGGGATTGTTGGGCGGTCACCGGGTAAAAAGATTGTTGAGCCATATGCTCGATGAAACCACTTTTTTAAGCGACTATGGGGTGCGATCGTTATCGAAGGAATATGCAAAACGTCCTTACAATATTAAGATCAATGGTACTGATATGAGCGTGCCCTATGTGCCGGGTGACAGCGATTGCGACATGTACGGCGGCAATTCAAACTGGCGTGGACCGGTATGGATGCCCATGAACTTCCTGATCATTGAAAGTTTGCGTAAATATCATTTTTATTACAGCGATGATTTTAAAGTAGAATATCCTACGGCCTCGGGTAATTTTCTAACATTGAAACAGGTGGGTAATGAAATTGCAGACCGTCTGTTGAATATCTTCCTGCGCAATGAACAGGGCAAGCGACCGGTGTTTGGCGAGCAGGAAAAGCTGCAGAACGATCCGCACTTCAGGGATTATATTTTATTCCACGAATTTTTTCATGGCGATAATGGCAAAGGCCTCGGTGCTTCGCACCAAACCGGCTGGACGGGTTTGATCGCGAATATGATTGTGATGAAGAATAGCGGGGCGTGATCACAATCGGCGGATGACCTCATCAATGTCTTCCATAAAAACTTCGTCGGGCATTTCGCAATAGATATCAGAAAGGTGATGGGTTCCCGTGCTCATCAGTGCTTTTGCTTTTTCCAAACTCGCTACTGCTTCTTTTTTGCGGCGCATAGCGTTAAATATTATTCCCTGGTAATAATAGATCTCAGCATAACCGTCATATTTTTTCATTTGCCGGTTAAGGTCCAATAAGGCGCCAGCGTAATCCTTCATGCGCATTTTTGTTATTGCCCGGTGCAGAAAGTCAGAAAGCCCTATCCATGCGTCTCCTTTTTGAGACAGCATGCTATCAATGCCTAATGAAAAATAATGCAATGCCGTTGGGTAATTCCCCAATTCCCGTTCGCAAATGGCCATTACATTGTACAAATGATAATTGCCATCGCCGCTATAGGAAGGGGTAAAGCCAGTTAATGTATCAAGTTTTTGCAAGTCGCTTAATGCACCTTCATAATCTCTGAGAAATTTAAACCGGCACCAACCCCTGGTCCCTAAGAAGGCTTGTGGTTTCAATGATACAGCTTTGTCAAGATATTTTCTCCAGGTAAAGAAATCGCCGCGTTTCAGATAAGGTACACTTATTTCGTGCCAGGCTTCTGCATAATCGGGGCACACTTTGGTGGCGCTATCGTAATACTGCTGCGATTTACGGGTGCCCTGCCCAAAACTATCAGCCGCATTATATAAAAGACATGCTTTTATATGGCAACTATCGGTAAACACGTTGCAATTCGTTTGCGACCGGCACCAGTAAAACAATGTTAGTAATAAGCATAGCAAACTTGTTGTTTTCAGGGTAACACGCATTCAATAACTCCTTTTTTTAATTTGAAGGTTATATATTGGTAGCTGTCGTATATTTTGTTTTTATATGCTGCGGGTTGCCAGCCTTTAAGTTCCTTTGTTAACTGCATCAACCGGCTGCTGATGTTGGGGTGAAATTTGTATGGCTGATAATTTTTATCCAGCTCATACATTCTGAAACGGCCTGTTTTCCCCGAACAATTGATGATGAAACGTATGGTAATATAGCCGGTTTGATCGTCGGTTTGGGTGGTGGGTTGGTATTTGTCTTTAAAATAGCGTTCAATAGCTCTTTTATGCTGTTTGTACCAGGATGCTGTATTGTAATATTGTAACACTACCTGGGGGTTACAAACGGTAAAGCCCGCAGCATCCAATGCGGCATCGAAACCAATATCCCCTGTATTGGCCGGAAAGCTGTCTGCTATTTTGTAAACCGGTTCGTTTGATTGCGCCAAAACAGATTGGCTTGCGGTGATCATGAAAAATAACAACCAACCGGTGATTTGCCTTCTATGTCGTGATTTCATAACCAGACAACCCATGCGATTTAATTAAAATACTTGAAGTTTTTTATTAATCTTTTATTGTGAAACGTGAATCGTGAAAAGATACCGTTTTTTTTGCCGATTGCCGATTCACGATTGCCGTCTGCCGCTTAACGCGCTACCGGTCCATCATTCACTTTAACGCCGTTGCGCCATACAGCGCTGATGGTTCTTGTATTTATAATATCTTCTGCGGGGTTTTTATCGAGTACCATAAAATTGGCTTGCTTTCCCGGTTCAAGGGTGCCGGTTACTGCGTTTATGCGTAACAGCCTGGCCCCGTTTTGCGTAGCGATCGTTATAGCTTCCAGGGGCGTGAGCCCTGCTTTTACCATCAATTCCATTTCCACATGTTCCGAAAACCCCTGCACGCGAACCGGGTTGGCGCCTGAGTCGGTACCCAGTGCAATCAATATGCCTGCCTTATACAACTTATACAGGTTTTGTAAAGCGGTTTGCAAAGCAGCCACTTCCTGTTGGGCTACCGGGTTTTTGCGCAGTTTTTCTTTATAGGCCTCGTTGGTGATCATCTGTAATACACCCGGTTCCAACGCAGCCTGAAAGAACGGATCGTTTATCCATGGCACATCCTGCTGGTATATGTATGCAAATTCATCGAGCGACAGCGTAGGGATATACATGATATGCTTTTTTTTGATGGCGGCTATCAGCGCATCATCCAGCACGGAGTCGCGAATGCTGTGTGCGAAAATATCAACACCGGCAGCTACCAGCTTGCGGGCATCGGCAATATGATATACATGCGATGCCACGCGAATGCCATTTTTATGTGCTTCACTGATGATCGCCGTGTAAACTTCTTCTTTCATCGTAGGGAACTGTCCCCAGAAATCATCTACCCACATTTTGATAACGTCTGGTTTCAGTGGCGCCAGCTCGCGAACAAATTTCACGGCTTCTTCGGCTGTTTCAGGACGGTATATCTTTGGCATGCCGGGTGGCAGTCCGTTTTTTACGCCAAACCCATAGAGGGCGGAATACATTGTAGCGCCGGGTATTTGTCCCTGGCGCGAAGAATCACGCAGTGCAACGCCAATAGGTTGTTCAGTGCCCATGGATAGTATGGCTGACACACCATATTGCTCATAGCGCAGCAACTGGTTTCGTACATTGGCCGCTGTATAATTACCGGCAGCGGAAATAGTGTCTTTCAAATTGCCCAGATGCCCGTGGGTATTAATAATGGTGGGCATAATGTATTTTCCCGCCAGGTCAACCAGGATAGCATTGGCGGTGGTGTTGAGACGGGTGGACCCAATGGCAGTGATCTTACCCCCTGTAATCGTCACAAACTGATTGGCTTTTACCCGGTGACCAGTACCATCAATAACATTTACACGCTGCAGAATGGTCACATCTTGCGATACACCGCTTTGGGCAACAAAGGCAAACAGCAAAAAAATGAAAAAGTATTTCACGTGGATGGGTTTTATACCTTAAAGATAGTATACCAATAGTAATTTGCTAATGTGATAATTTGCTAATGTGATAATGAATACAGAAAGCATGATGAAATAATGTGCCAATAATCAGCTAATTCTGTTTTACCATCTTTATACGCGCGCCGTTGGCGAATTTTATTTTGAGGAAGAATAACCCTTAGGTGTTGTGTTATGCGTCTTTATATACAAATAGATCAAATGAAGAAAAAATTACTGTTTGCCATATTGGCCCTCGCTTTATCGGGTAGCGCGTTGCAGTCCCAGGCAGTAAAGGACACAACCAGTCAGTACTATTACCGGTTAGCTACCTCAAAAGATGCTGCCGACAGGGCCCTGGTTACCGGTAAACTATACGACCTGTTGCAAAGCAATCAGGAAAAGGATTGGATGATGGCGCAGCAGTTTTTTAATGTGCTGAAAAAGAAAACCACCAGTGATTCTGTACAAGCTGTTATCAAAACCCGCTTTCCAGGCGGTCAGCTCTGGCGCAGCGAGGAATTGCAAACCATTTATGACGCCGCTACAGCGGCAGAAAAAGAAGCAGCCTATAAGAAGTGGCTGAAAAAGTATCCCGTCAAAAAATTTGAGGGCAGCAGGATCCTATACGATTATGCGGCTAATAGCGTAGCACGTGCTTTTGCAACGGAAAAGAACCTGAAGAAAGCATTATACTATGCCGATCAGGGACAAACGCCTGCCTGGAATGGCGAAGCCTGGGCCGGTGTAGCCCAGGACCTGGAAAAAAACGGATACGTAGATGAACCAGCCCTTTTATATAAAAAAGCGCTGGAAAATTCCCTGGCGTTTAAAACCACACGCACCAAAGAAGAAGGCGCCCAATTTGCGGCAAGTGGTTATAGGGGTTATTGTAATTCCTATGCACGTTGCCTGTTACTGCAAAAGAAACCTGACAGTGCGCTGGTGTATATACAAAAAGCATATGCAGAAGGCAAACCTTTGGGATATTACAATCAAACCTATGTGGATGTGCTGATGGCATTGGGCCGCGACAAGGAAGCGTATGAAAAAGCGGATGAGATCGTACAGACCGGTAATGCCGATAAAAAGTTAAAAGGGATACACAAGGACTTGTATGAAAAACTGAATGCCGGTGGCAAACCCTATTCGGCGTTTATGAAAGAAGTAGAAGCGGAGATCACCAGGAAGGTTATTGCCAATTTAAAGAATATCATTGTTGACAAGCCTGGCCCCACCTGGGAGTTAAAAGATGTGAATGGTAATACTGTTAGTTCAGCAAGTTTGAAAGGCAAGACTGTTGTGCTTGATTTTTGGGCAACCTGGTGCGGTCCCTGCAAACGGTCATTCCCCGCTATGCAAATGGCCGTAAATAAATTCAGGGATAATCCCGATGTACAATTCCTGTTCATACATACCTGGGAGAAAGGGGAGGGGGATGCTACCGCTGCTGCCAAAAAATATGTTGACGATAATAAATATTCCTTCCGGGTGCTGATGGATCTGAAAGATGAAGCATCCGGTACCAACAAAGTGGTGGAAGGTTTTGGTATCCAGGGTATACCTACCAAATTTGTTCTCGATAAGAATGGTAATATCCGTTTCAAGGTTACCGGGTTCTCCGGATCTGATGAAGCCGCGGTGGAAGAGTTAAGTGCGATGATCGATATGGTGAAATAATTTGATAATGTGATAATGTGAAAATGTGATAATGGAATACAGCGAAAAACGTCCGAAACATCCGGTGATTGTAAGGGGCAATAAAAAGCCCGCAAAGGGGCAATAGGGGACTTTTCTGTTCCATCAGAAGATATCTCACGCCAATACATAAAAAGAACGGTCTCTGCTTAGCCGAGACCGTTCTTTTATTTAAATTTCAATTCAAACCATGCTTTTTAAATTCATTCGGACTCATACCTGTTTCTTTTTTAAACAGCCTCGAGAAATATGGCGGATTTTCAAAACCCAGTTGGTAGGCAATTTCCGAAACACTGTGATCTGTTCCAGTCAACAGGTTCTTGGCTTCCGAAACCAAAAATAAATGGATCAGCTCTATGGCGGTTTTCCCGGTTTCCTGTTTCAGCAAATCACTCAGATACCGGGGCGACAAATTGAGCTCGGTAGCCATGAAATTTACTGTAGGCAGTCCTTTATCTCCCATAAGTCCTTTTTCGAAATAAGAGGTCATTATGTTATTGAACTTCGAAACAGTTGTGCCTGATAACGGTTTCCGGGTAATGAATTGCCTCTTGTAAAACCGCTGGGAATATTTCAAAATTGAATCGATGTGCGTGAGCATAATGGCCCTGCTGTATTCATCCTGGTTGTTGTAATATTCCGTTTCGATCTTTTTATACAGTTCCCAGATTATTTTTTCTTCTGCGGGTGAAAGATGCAGCGCTTCATTGGTTTCATATTCAAAGAAGCCATATTTTTTGACCTCGTCGTGAAGGATATGTCCATTTAAGAAGTCCTCATGAAATAAAATCATGAAACCACTTTCCTCCAACTCAACATCCCTTATACTCACGATCTGGTGCGGTTTAAAAAAAGACATTGAACCCAGGTCATGATCGTACCTGGTTTTGCCGTACTGTATCACACCCGATTTCATCTTTTTGAATCCGATCATATAAAAATCGCTGATATACTCTATTCCATTAGTGGAACAGGTGCCGACGCATGTGGCCACGCTGATCAGCGGATTTTCAGGCGGTGGAAATCCTAAATCGCGATGCAGATCGCTTAGCTTTTTGAAGTGAGTCATAATAATTGAGCCATCATGGTTAAATAAAAATACCGATTATAAATGTGCGTTTTCCATTTATTATTTCCCATGCGCGGCAACTGACAAATCCTGCCATTGTTCCCAGGTGGCCATTCGTTGCTCATAAACTTCCTTAATCCATGGAAATGCCACTTTGCCGAGAAAAAGACGAAGCGGAGGAGTGGGCATATTCACCAATTGTAACATCGCATCTATAGTAGCTTCAGGTACTCCAAAGATGTCATCGGTCATGCCCGCATTAAAGGATTCTTTCAGTGGCTTATATTCTTTCATGGGTTCGGCATGAGCGGCGGAGGTGCCACCCCAATCAGTGCCAAACCCGTTAGGTTCTACTATTGTCACCTTAATCCCAAAATCCTTCACTTCCGTTGCCAGGGTTTCGCTCAGTCCTTCAACAGCAAATTTGGAAGCGTTGTAGATACCCAATGTTGGCGCCGTTACAAGTCCAAGCGCGCTGGATATCTGGATGATATGTCCGCTTCCCTGTTTCCGCATAACCGGCAGCACAGCCTGTGTTACCCATAACAAGCCGAATACATTTGTCTCGATCTGGGCACGCGCTTCCTGCTCACTGGTTTCTTCAATGGCGCCGAAGAGACCATAGCCTGCATTGTTGATGAGCACATCGATGGCGCCAAAGTGTTGGTTAGCTTGTTTTACTGCTGCGAAGCAGGCGTTCCGGTTGTTGACGTCTAATTGTATGGGAAGAATAGCATCGCCGAATCGCTGAACCAGGTCTTTTAATGAATCGGTATT
>DASUVL010000494.1:0-12648 GCA_036379015.1 Niastella sp. | reverse complement strand
GGTGTATTCCGTTCCGTTCCAGATCCATTTAGGCGCGCCGGTGGTGTAGTAAATATTGTTATCGACTATATTGTTAGTGCCGGTTGCTGTGTATTTATGTACAAACACATCTGTAGGACGTGCATACACAATATTATTTTTAATTACATTATTGTTACAGCGTTCTGTAAGCCGGATCTCACCCTCTATTTCGCCAAAGGCACCCAGCTCTTTGTTGTTATAGTACAACGTATTGTTCACTACATAACAATCATTGGTGCCGCCCGACGTATAATTCAAATACCCGCCGAGATAAATACCGGTGCGCCAGCCGTTATACACAAAATTGTTTCGCACAATGCAGTTGCTGGTTGGATAGGCATCGTTCTCACTGACTATGCCAATACCCCGGTCGCATTCGTGCACCTTATTGCGTTCCACAGTGATGTTCCTGGCGCCATCAACATAAATACCAATGGCTCCATGGCCGTGCGCACCGCCGATAGGGCCGGTGCTCATATCGATATTATACAATTCATTTTCACTGATCAGTCCGTTACGGGCATAATTATAATTAGGGTTGGTATTGGCGCCATATCCGCCGGCAGCATCTATCCCAATGTTTTCTGCATTGTATATTTTATTCTTGCGGATTACAAAACTGTCTACATAACCGTTGATGGTCAGGTTTTCGCTATACCCGGTATTGCAGTCGTGGATCTCATTCTCTTCTACCAGGATGTTTTTCATCATTACATCGGTATTTCCGATGATCTCAATACCATGACCGCTTCTGCCATCTTCGGGTTTTACATTATGCTCAATATTATAGATCTTGTTCTTTTTGATCTGGATATTTTTAGAGCCCTGGTCTACCAATATGCCATTGACATTTACCCAGGGGGTAGTGCTTTTATAATTGCAAACATCAAAGCCTTCGAAAATGAGAAAGCTATTATTACGGATAGTTACCAACGCTTCTTTTCCGGTGATGGAAAGGGTGGTACCATCGATGATCGCTTTTTCTCCGGGGTATACTTTCAGGGTTATATATTTATCGAGCCGGCCCGATTTTGGGAATACGATCTTTTCACTGTACGTGCCGTTTCGAACGAAGACAGTATCGCCGGGCAGCACTTTGCTTAGAGCCGTATTAATGCTTCGCAAAGGATTAGTGATAGTACCTGTATTGGCATCACTGCCATCGGGTGACACATAATACCCGGTTACCGTATTTGTTGTTTCAGAAGAAGGACTGCTTTTTTTACTACAGGCTGTTGCTATCAGTAAAGTCAAAAAAGCCGTTGCGCGTATGGCTTTACCACACGCCTGGTATAGGATGGTTAACATACAATACAATGCATTAAAATAAATGAGGGAATAATTGAAAAGATGGGGCCGTCCCGATTGCTATCGGGTGCCCCATCACATATATTACTATTCAGAAATAATTTTTCGTATGCGGTTATTGTTTTTATCCAACACATACACCGTTCCGTTTTTATCTACGGTTACACCAGTGGGTGCGCTAAATGCAGCCGCTTCCCCTACCGCATCGGCAAAACCGGCGCTGCCGCTGCCGGCATAGGTGCTTACGTTGAATGTATTGCCATCAATAAACCGGATAGACTGATCGGTATTGTAGGTGCCTCCATCCCAGGTACCATTAGCGGCAACAAATATATTACCAGTGGCATCAAGCGCCAGTCCCCAGGGATGATCGAACTTAGCAACTGTTGCGGCTCCGTTCACATAACCGGCGCTGCCCAATTGTCCGGCCACTGTTGTGGCGGCCCAGGTTCCGGCCGTATATTTTTTGATAATATTATCACCGCTTACTACTACATACAAATTACCGGCCTTGTCAAACTTAATACCTGCGGGATAATTGAGCCCGGTAACAACGGGTGAGCCGGTTGTCCCCTGGGCGGTAACCGGGTAAATATTGCCGGGTGAATTGCAACTTGAATAATACACAATACCTGTTGTTTTGTCTACCGATATACTCCATGGATCCTGGTTACCCCAGGCCCAGGTAGTAGCAGTACCATCAGGGGCTATTTTACGAATATCCCAATTGCCGGGGTCCACACTCCATATATTCCCGTTCGCATCCAACGCCACATCATAGGGCAGACTGAATTTAGCCGCCGTACCTTTACCATCGGCATGGCCTGCGCTGCCGGGGTTGCCACAAAAAGTAGTTACATTGGCATTACTGTCTATTTTCCGGATACAATGATTTCCCGGATCAGCAACGTACACGTTCAGATTATCATCTACTGTGATCCCCATACTGCGGTACCAGGGTTGACCACTGAAATTAAACATCGCATCTGCACCTTTTCCATTGGCAAATCCGGCTGAATCGCTGCCGGCCAATGTGCTCACCGTTCTTGTATATACATAATTAAAAATACCGCTGCTTACTACGCTGTCGTCCCCGATCCTTACTACAAAACGACCTGAACCGGCTTTCTTCGGCACTACGGCCATTATTTGCGAACCGTTCACTCCAACAACTTTTAATGGTTTACCATTCAGCGTAACGGTTACCTGGTTGGTATCGTTGATGTAATTGGAACCGGTGAACAATACGCTGGTCCCTCCTCCACCCTGTGCAGGTATAAATTCATTGATTACGATGGGCGCTCCCGCATCGTACCCGTTGCCGCCGTCTTTTTTACAACCTGTTGTACAGGCGACCATTAAAAGAAAAGCGATGTATAGATAGTTTATCTTTTGAGTCATTGTACTATAGCATTTCATTGTAAATAAAGTGGTTTACCATCCCAGATTTTGCACCAACGCACGATCTCTTTCCAGGTCGCCTTGCGCAATCGGGAACAGGTACATGCGATCGTCCCAGTATCTTCTCTGGAATAAGGTTCGCTGGTAAAAGCCGGTAAAGGAAAAACCAAGTCCGCCGTCTTCTGCATTTACATTCATCCCATAAATGGTCTGGTATGCTGTTTTTCCTAATAACAACCTTCTTACCAGGGTATAATACCGGTCGCCTTCAAAACACAGCTCTACTTCCCGTTCGCGTAAAATATGTTTCCGCATCTCCTCTTTATTGCCAACTGCCGAAGCATATACTGTTTCAATACCGGGAAGGCCAGCCCGCTCACGCACCAGGTTCAGGTATTTTACGATATCTGCATTAGCTGGATCATATTCATTTAATGCTTCTGCATAATTCAACAGTATTTCAGCATACCGGATAAATATATACGGGCGGTAGGTAGTGGCGTCATTGCGGATATTATCGGAAGGATTTACTCTTTTCAGCACATCATAGCCGGTAATATTATTGGTACCGGCTGATTTCTGACCCGATTTTCCATTGTAATAAAACTCTACCCGGCCGGTAGCGTCTTTATTGGCATCGGATGAATAATAGTTTTTATCATCTACCGTAGGGGCTGGCAATACAGGCCGCCCATTGTATTGGATATAGGCATAAAAGCGGGGCTCGCGGTTGGCATACATATTCCAGTCGCCTTGTTTATGCGCCCAGGTATTGGCGCCACCAGCGGAAGCAAATCCGGTTTCTACATACCCTGAAGCCGGATCATCGATCGTTCTTCCATTATTCATACTAAAAGCATCTACTACGTTCTGCGTGGCGTTGTACAGGTTATAGCCACCCGGACCGGGAGAAACGCACTTCGTCCAACCCCAATACGACCAGTTATTATTGGAAAGAATGATCTCATTATTCCAGGTTTTTAGGAAAACATCCCGGCACGACAAGTAAGGGTCAAAACTGCCGCCGCCATCATCAAGATTGGTATATAGTTTATAAGCATTGAGGTCAATTACTGCTTTGGCTGCATCGGCTGCTGTTTTCCATTTTGCCGCATCATATTGAGCAGGCGCCAATGGCGTGCCATCCTGGTTCTTAAATGCAGCGAAGCGGTTGTTTCCATTCCATAACGGACTGGCAACTAATAAAGCCAACTGCGCTTTTACAGCCAGGCATGATCCTTTTGTTGGGCGGCCATAATTGGCAGAAGAGCCCCAGACAACCGGTAAGTTTTGTACAGCACCGTTCATCAGTTCGTTGATATAGGTTACACAAGTATCAAAAGGCGCTCTTGGATACTGGTTATAATCTTCACCCTGGCTTAATACGCCGGTTATTTTAACAAAAGGGCCATACTGTTTTAATAGTTGCCAGTAAAACCATCCTCTCAGGAACAGATTCTCCGCCTTGTATTGCGCCTTCAGCTCATCACTTAGCTCCACGGCAGGCACTTTATCAATATTGGCTTCAAGTACAAAAGATTGCCTGATGCCTACATAAAAGGTTCCCCAGTTATAAAAATAGCCGCTGGCAGCACTCCAGTTGCCTGCCACCATTTGGCGCACATTTACCCCACCAATACATACGCTCGATTCATCGCTGGCGCCTATACTCGCATAATCGCCGCCATCGGTATTGTGCATGTACCCATATATGTTATTCAAATAAGATTCAGCGTTTGCCCTGGTTTGCCAAATCATATCTTCCGTTAACAGGTTATCCGGCTTTTTATCGAGGTAATAGCAGGATACCATTACAACCGGTAACAATAAAAACAGAATGCCTTGTATACATTTATTTTTAGTCATAGTAAATTCCGTTTAATCGCTTTAAAATTGTGCTCTAACACCTACGGTTATAGTACGTGCAGGAGGATACTTAGCTCCTGCCGGGCCCAGTTCAGGATCCCACAATTTGAACTTTGAAAAAGTGAACAGGTTTTGCGCTGCCGCATAAAAGTAAAGACCGGCAATCCCTACTTTTCTGAGCGAAGCAGTACCCAGGTCATAACCTATAGAAGCTTGTTTTACCCGGCAAAAGCTGCCATCTTTTAACCACCAGGTACTGCTTTGATAATTGTTACTGCTCTGGTTCGATACGCTCAACCGGGGATAGTCCACGTTTTGTACCGGGTTATCTTTTGTCCACCGGCTTGTTACATTCGATAATACATTACCGGGATACTGACCAATACCAGCAAATGGAACAACGCCTACGCCACCGGCAGCGCCGTCTAAACCAGCTATGCCCGATCCGTTGGCCATAATGCCCACATCAGATACGCCCTGTAAGAAAACAGAGATATCAAACTGTTTAATTCCCAGTGTAAAACCCAGTCCATATAATAAAGAAGGAAAAGAAGATTTGTCAAGATAGCTCCAATCGTTAGCATCAACCACGCCATCTGCATTCAGATCACGGTATTTGATATCGCCGGGTTGAATAAGCACGCTGCCCAGTTTTTGTTCAGCGTTTTTATCTATATCACTCTGATCAACGAATAATCCCTGTGACGAATAACCGGTAAACTCACCGTAGCGGTGTCCTTCCCATTGTTGATAGGCATTGGTGCGTTTAGGTTGATCGGCAAAAATGATCTTGTTCTTTGCATACGTGAAATTACCAAACAACCGTAGCCGGATATTTTTACCAAACTTATCATTGTATTCAATACTGCCGTCAATGCCTTTGTTATTCATTTCACCCATATTGGCATAAATGCTGCTCAGCGAATAGCCGCCCACAGAAGAAATGGATTGTCGCAGAATTAATATATCTCGCCGGCGGTCGCGGAACATATCTGCGACGATGTTTATTTTATTAAATAAGCCCAGTTCAAGACCCAGGTTATCTTTAATAGATTTTTCCCATCGCAGGTTCTCTACGCCAAATACCTGTTCTGTAATACCAGGATACGTAGTGGGACCTAAACCAAACGCGGTGGAGTTACCCGCTGAAATATAGGTAAGGTAGCCGAACCGGTCGCGTCTGTCTTCATATCCTATCTGGTCATTTCCCGTATTCCCATGTGATGCTCTTACTTTTAAAAGGTTCACGGCTCTGGCCAGCGGATCAAAAAAAGCTTCGCGGGAAATTACCCAACCAACAGACACTGCCGGGAAAAAACCAAACCGCTCTCCTTTTTTAAAATTCTCTGAACCAGTATTACCGGCATTTAATTCGGCCAGGTATTTATCGTTGTACGAATAGGTAAGCCGGCTGGCAACGCTTTGGTTGCGAAATGGAATGGCATCTTTTACCACGGTGGCCGCACCAACTACCCGGTTACGCATATTATATAGCAGTAAGCCTCCAACATGGTGCGCGCCAAAAGTACGATCGTAGGTAATATTCCCTTCCAGGTACATGATCCGTTGGCCCGATGAACCGGATGAATAGCCCAGGAACTGGTTGCCAGTTCTTACGTGCTCATACACCAGGTTGCCTTTGTCATCCCTTGAGCCGGCATACCACAGATCATTTGTACCTGTACGAATGTTATCGAATTGTCCATAGGAATCAAAAGAAAAACGGGCCATAGCACCCAGCCCTTTGGTTACCGCGTCAAGTTTTTGATTAAGGCTGATGATGGACTGTATGGTTGGTTTGAACTCTGTAGTATAACCCGCATTTTGCACCAGGTTAAAAGGATTAGACCCGCCGTTGTTGCGTGGGCCCGCCCACTTATCGCCGGGATATGATATAGGGAAAGAAATAGGATTGGTTGCATAGGCGGCATACCAGATGCGGGCAGCCGAGTTACCGGGATAGCGGCTATTTACCAGCATGGCATCGAGGTTCAACGACAGCAGGGTGGTTTTACTGATATTCACATCCACATTGCTCCGGAAATCGTACCGCTTAAAATTAAGGTTAGGATCATACCCATTTATTTTGGATACGTTATAGCTTCCGTCCTGGTTGTAAAATGAAGCAGACACATAATACCGCATGGCTTCGCCACCGCCGCTTACATTCACATTCCCATTGTATAAGGGAGCCCAGTCTTTATAAATTGTTTTGATCCAGTTTACGTTTGGATACAGGTAAGGATCTAACCCGCTGGCAGTTTTTTGAATCACCTCATCACTATAAACCGGCGACTCGCCCATATTGGTTCTGGCTTCATTCAACAACTTCATATAAGTAATACCATCCAGCATGTCGGGCGTTTTGGTTAACCCGGTCATCCCCGACTCCAACTTCGCCGAAATTTTTGGTTTGCCGGCAACGCCTTTTCTGGTAGTGATGATCAATACGCCATTTGCGCCGCGGGCGCCATATACGGCTGTAGCAGATGCATCTTTGAGCAAAGAGATGGATGCTATGTCTTCAGGATCTATATTATTATAAGCGCCGCCAAAACTGCTGTTCACATCATCTCGTTGTACGCCATCGATGATGATCAGGGGAGAGTTGCCGCCGGTGAAGGTGCCAATACCCCGGATGGTAAATGTTGGATTATCATAACCTGGTTCGCCACCTGTTTGCATGGAAATAATACCGGCCACTTTTCCGGCGAGCGCATTGGTTAATGAACGCACCGGCGTACGCATATCCTGCATATTTACAGAAGCAACAGAACCGGTAACACTTATCTTTTTTTGTTTTCCATAAGCAACTACCACTGTTTCATCAAGCCCTTTATCAGCCAACTTCAATACCAGGGCCAAAAAAGTTTTGTTGCCCACCTTCATGGTAACGGGCTCATAACCGGTATAGGAAATGGTTATAACATCTTCAGGCAAGATATCTTTCAGGAGAAAGACCCCATTCACATCCGTTTGGGTACCACCACCACGTTGTATACTTACTGTAGCCTGTACCAGGGGTTCGCCCAGTTCATTGAGCACCCGGCCAGTTACATCAACCGGCGGGCGTATATTTTCCAGTTGTTTCGATGGGGCAGGAATTTCTTTTTCTTTAACGGCAATGGTTTTGCCAATCACTTCGTAGCCAAGCGGCTGATTTGCGAACACTTGTTGCAAGGCGTCTTCAAGCAGTACATTTTTGACGGAAATGTTTACCGGCCGTGCATTTTGCAACAGCTTGTCTTCATACCACAACTGGTACCCGCTTTGTTTTTTGATTTGCAGCAGTACTTTTTCAAGGGGTGCATTTTTTTCTGATAATGAGATCTTTTGTGCATACCCTTTTGCACTTACCTGTAAACAGGTTGCCAGCAGAACAATGGCAGTTAGCTTCATGATAAGCAGTGTTTTGGTACTTCGACTTCCACCTTCGCCAAGGCTTCGGTGGACAACGCGCTCAGGATTACGCTTGGGCCTTTCCATACGCGTAGCCGAATGTTTTTTAAAAAACATAACTTTGTTTTGTTTTGGGTTAAGCAATAAAACAGTCAATGTTCGCTCCCGACCCCCGATAGCTATCGGGACGGGACTATTGGTTTAATCCAAACTATTTACCGTTCCGGCTCGTACCCGGAGCGGTTTTTTTGTCTGGAGCCCCCATCCCCTAAAGGGGAGGAGAAACCAACAGCCCGTAAAGGGGAAGAAGGATACCTCCCAGCCTCCGCCAGCCGGAGGAGGAGGAAGAAGTTCTTAATTTGTGTTTTTTTATTTTATTTGGTTCTTGTTATTTGTATTTTGGTATTTTGCCTTTCTGCCTTTCCATTATCACATTAGCATATTATCACCCGCCTTCGCCAAGGCTACGGACGGGCAAGCATTATCACATTAGTATTACCTTGTTCCCTTCGATACGAAAGTGCACCTTGCTCACGTCCAGCAAATGCAGCAGCTCAGAAAGCGGGGCATCTCTTGACACACCACCGGTAAAAGTGCGTTGGGGGATTGTACCTTCATACACAACCTCTACATTATACCATCTGGATACCTGGCGCATGATGCTTTTGATATCGGCGCTTTTAAATGCAGTAAGGCCATTTTTCCAGGCTACAGCCAGGTCCATATCGATGTTGTCGTGAATGGTCAATTGTGAATGGTGAATAGCAGCTTGTTGTCCGGGCTTTAACATTGACCATTGACCATTCACCATTGACGACACTTTCACCTTTCCTTCCAACAATGTAGTAGCGATGGCGGGTTCGTCGTTATATGCGTTTACGTTGAAATGAGTCCCAAGTACTTCTACCTGACCACCGGATCCGCCAGCCGGCGGAGTGTTGATCTTTACAATGAAAGGGACTTTTTTTGATCCTCCGCCGTCCCGACCAGTCGGGAGAGTTAGGGGGGCTACTTCAAAGTATACTTCCCCGGTTATCTCTACCCGTCTTTCATTTCCGGTAAACGCCACGGGGTAACGAATAGAAGAGGCTGCGTTTAACCATACTTTACTGCCATCGGGTAATACCAATTGATATTGTCCGCCTTTTGGCGTCGACAGCACATTCCAGGAAGCGGCTGACGGCTTATTACCCATTGATTTATATACCACTTCTCCGTTCCTGTTTTTAATTACATTGGCATCCCCCTGTTGGGTCAACAGGCCATTTTGTGCGCTGTCAAGTGTAATGGTTGAACCATCGGCCAGGGTTAATATCGCTTTATTTCCACCCGGTTGTACATCGGGCGCCGGCTTTTGAACAGGTTGCTCCTTTTTAACTACTTTATCTTTTGCAAACCGGCTAATGAACCAATAACCTCCAAGGCCCAATGCCAGTACCACAACAGCTGCGGCTGCTATTCGCACCCATCGAAACCGTTTTTTGTTATCCAAAGGGTATACATTATTCTCCCCTCCTTGTGTAACCTGTTGAAAAATATATTCCCAATCTGTTTCGTTCGCAGCCGCCAGCGGTTGCAAAACGTCATATTCGGTATCCATCAATTGTTCCAGAACTGCCCGATTTTCGGGCTGGGATATGTAGGCGAACAATTCCTGTAATTCTTCACGGGTACATGTTTTTTGCATGTATCGCCTGAAGAGGTATTGTATCCGGTCGGTATTGACAGGCATTTAATGAATTATTAATGATTTGTTGGTAATGACGTAATACTGATAGTACAGACAATTGAAAAAAGAAGTAGGACCGCGAAAAAGAGGATTATTTTTCAGGTAGTTGAAATACTAACCTATTGAAAGGTTATAACTGATCCAGCACAAGGCATATATTACTGTAGCAGACAGGGCGAGGTAGTCTTTTATATGCTTTAATATTTCAACCAGTATATTCTTTACCCGGCTTTTTGATAAACCCAACCGGGCAGCAATCTCTTCATGGGTAAGCCCCTGTTCCCGGCTTAACCTGAAAATGGTTTGTCGTTGAAGGGATAACCGGTTTATAGCTTCTCCAATCAACCGTTGACTTTCCTGGGCTTGCAATATGGCTTCGGTGGAATTATCGGCTTGCGACAAATTCAACCAAACCTGTTGCAACAACTGCCGGTCGCGGGCCAGCTTCGCCAAATGGTTCAATGTTTTATTACGCGCAATCGTATAGATGTATTTTCCGGGATAGTCAACATGAATGAGTTCCGTACGGATCTCCCATAATTTAGTGAACACCTCCTGTACTATTTCCTCTGCATCAACCTTTGAGTGGGTCATTTGCAATACAAAGGAAAACAACCGCAGCTTGTACAGGTCAAATAACTGCCTGAAGGCTATTTTATCCCCGTTGGCCACTTGTTGTAATAATATTCTGTCGGTATTTAAATTATCCAATGGCACCCAGTGCTTTGGTTATGATAAGATCAATAAATAAGTTGAAAGCAGGCAATGTATAATTCGCAGATAAGGTTTCATGTGACCAAGTTAAATATAAAATGCTGCTTTTTAATAATTACATGCCTGTTTGCCATTACGAGTGTACCGAAAAAATTCAGTATCCGCAAAAATGAAATAACAGCGCCTGCACCGCAAACGATTGTTATGCATATACAAACGGTTGCATTATTTTTTTTAAACTCTGTTTAATTAGCATGTATGGCCGTTACTTACACAACAATCATAAAAGCGAATGACAACCATCATCAAAATTTATGACACCCTTTTATACTTTTGATAAACGGGTTTTTCATAGGATATTTAAATAATCAGACCGAAGCCGGATTTCTATCCGGCTTCTTTATTTATTGCCTTAAAAAGAAACCGTGCCACGGTTCGAAACCCTGACACGGTTAGTGTTTGACACACTTATTAATTTTTTCAATTTAGTTACAGGCGATGTAAGCTTATTGGTATTAGTTTAATAAATTTTCCAGTTCTTTTTCATTGAGGATGGTAATGGCGCCATCATGAATATCGATCAGCTTTTCACTTTTGAATTCACTGAGCGTTCTTATCATAGAAGCGGTGGCTGTACCGGCAATGGCGGCCAGATTCTCCCGGCTTAAATTAATAGATGTTTTATATTTTCTGTTTACCTTGATCAATGCATCTGCTACTTTTTTGCGCAGGGAGTTATAGGCCAGTCCCAATAATAATTGTTCCTTCTCCGTAATGTTTTTAGCCATCATGGTCATAAACCGGGTAACTACTTCACGTCGCGTATTCATCAAAGCATCAAATTCATCTTTGGGAATAATGGCCAGCTCGGTATTTTCCATAGTCTCTGCGCGTTCTTTATAAACAGTTCCTTCCAGTAAGGCTACATATCCTAAAAAATCGCCTTCGCCATAAATACCAACGATCAATTCCTTACCCTCTTCGTTCGTTTTGTAGGTCTTTATTTTCCCTTTCTTAATATAATACAATCGCGCCGGCCGGTTGCCTTCTACATAAATGAGTTGTTTTCTTTTGTATTTAATTTCATCCCTGTTTTCAGACAGCAGACATAAAATATCCCTTTCATTGCTAGATCTTACAACATCGTTCAGGGCATGGCCGTTCCCATTTAGCGACGCTTCATGATGAACATATTCCTGTTTCAGCCATTCTACCCGCTGTAAACGGCATTCAATAGCTTGTAGTAGCTCTGTTTTCTCAATTGGTTTGGTAATATAATCATCGGCCCCCAGGTCCATTCCCTTTCGCATTTCCGCCCGGTCTGTTCTGGCCGACATAAAAATAAATGGCGTGTTTCGAATAGCAGGATTTTTATGCAGCAGGTGGAGAACGCCATAACCGTCTAATTCCGGCATTAATACATCGCATAAAATCAAATCAGGTTTCTCATGTAAAGCAATCTCAATCCCTGTTTTTCCATCATCGGCAGTAAAAACCCTGTAATTAGCCAACTCCAGTATTTCCGCAATAGTCTCTCTGATCCCGGCATTGTCTTCAATAACAAGAATCTTTTTCATGTTTGGTTGCGTTTTAAAAATGAAATAAAAGCTGTTTACCATGCTATGGCATGCACGTGTAACGGGAACTAGTCTTCGAAGGAACACAATGATATTTTCGGGAACCGGATAGAATAAGGTGACGCTGCTTTCTGGAGTAGTACGTCCTATATTGAATAGAACGGTGAGCAATTTTCTTAATGAACCACTGTAATGAAAATCAAAACAGTGATTTATAAATGTCTGAATCTGCTAAAGGAATGGGTTGCTGTTTAGTGCAATTGAATGGACCTTTAATTTAAAGATAATGTATTTAAAACATTATTACTATCCCATTCATAACTTTTTTTATGAATTCATTAGGTGATTGATACCTGCGTTTTACAAAGTGTTTTGATTAATGTTTTCTAACTAAGACACAGAAGGGATTTGCAAAGTTGCATAGTATTATTTTTTTTATCATCCTGAACTATCATGTTTAATGAAAATTTAATTAACGTAACATCATTGAGTTACTTCATCAAGCAGGTACAACACCGAGCGGTAGTTTTTACCGGATGATTCGGCCAGCGCCATTTCACAGGTTTTTGCGGTGGAATAACAATCATTGCATTGGGCGTCGTTCACTTCCGCTACTTCGGCCCGGGTGGCGGA
>DASUVL010000493.1:0-2486 GCA_036379015.1 Niastella sp. | reverse complement strand
TTGCCCGAAGTGAACATGAAAGAAGGGCCCATGATATCGGTATTCATCCAAAGGCTCTTTTTGTCGGTATTCCCCGATTTAAAGAAATCCTCGTTCTCTTTCAGGTTTGAAAAATCAAATTTTTTGAACTTGTCATTCTTAAGCTCGTAAGCGTTATTCCCGGCCAGGGCGCTTATGGAGAAAAAATTGATGTTCACTTTGTATTTACTGCCGGCAACGGAAGCCGGGTTTTGTAACATTCCATGAACACCGGAGTAATTGTCGTATGTGTAACCTGTAAACTGTTGGGATAAGCCGAACAAGGGTACGCAACTTATGAGGCCTAGCGCTAGGCTTTTTTTCATGACTTAAGGGATTGAGTTAGGCGGTTAAAATATAATGTTATTGCTACGATGTAAAAACGTCGCAAGGTAAATTAAATTATATGTATTGTGAAATGGAATGGCTTATATATGACACAAATCAATTTATTGCCTGTTAACTAAGGAATTATGCCAAATTTGGTGGGTATGCTATAGTGTTGGAGTGACTCATTTGGAGGCGACTTGCCCTAAAAATCCGCTCGCTGCGCCGATACTTTCCTGACTATATAATACAAATTCTTTTACATATTATATTCCAGTCATTGTTATAAGATTAATAATGAACCTGCTTCATATTCATATATCGACGCTTTATATACATGGAATGAATATGCGAAAACTCGAAAAGTTGTTACTTTTAGCGTTGCATCATTAATCAACCCTGCGAATGAAATTCCTTCATTCCTTCCATTCTTCAATAACCGCCTTGTAATCGTTAATTAATAATCCGGACACCCATTTAAACCATTCATTTCGTATGAAAACTTTTACCCATTACCCTTCCAGAGCCCATCTGGGCCTTATTCTTAAAATTATCATAACCACCATATGGTTGTTGTGCATTGCTTCTGCAGCCTGGGCCGCGCCCGGCATTGGACAACCACCGGTCAGCCAGACAGTTTGTTCCGGTACCAGTCCTGCTTTTACCATAGGAAGTGTTACCGCTACAGGACCCGCTACCTTTCAGTGGCAGGTAAGCACTAATAGCGGCGGCCCTTACACCAATGTTACGAACAGCGCTACATACAGCGGAGCTACCACCGTTACATTAACCATTTCTAATGTTACTATTGGGCTCAACGGTAATTGGTACAGATGTGTAGTAACTGACGGTACCGGCTCCACCCAATCAATCGGGGCTAATCTTACTGTAAATCAAAGTCCTGCTGTTGAACTTGGTCCCAGAGGTGTATTTGCCTGTGTGAATTTTGCAGACGTCAGGCGTTCTTTGGTTTTAATTCCCGGTTATAGTTATCAATGGCAGTTGAGTACCAATAACGGCGTTTCGTGGAACAATGTAAACCCTGCCGATGGCTATAGTGGTTCAACTACCAACGAGCTTGCCTATCCCCCCATTGCATTGGACATGGATGGGTATTTATATCGTTATAGAGTTACCGATGGGGGGTGCACCAGTACCAGTATAGTATTAGATACGCTGCATGTATCTTCACCGCCTGTATGGAGAAATATATATCCAGGCCCGCCGAATAACTCTATTTGCCCGGGTGGAAATATCACTTTTGCCGATTCTGCAACCGGTAGCGCTGAAATTTCGTACCAGTGGCAAATGAAACTCTCTACCGACCCTGCGTTTACTGATGTTGTTGATAATGCTGTTTTTAGCGGCAGCCAATCAAAAGTGTTACAGATTACCGGTTTTAACGAACCTCAGGGCAATCAATATCATATACAGGTTACGGCCAGATATCCTTCTGATTACGTTGGATGTTCGATAATTACAAATCCAAGTGGTCTCACTGTACGAACGTTGGCGTCTGTTGCTTTACAACCTACGCCTGTTACTGTGTGTGCCAATACCGACACCGCATTCAGGGTAACCGGTGCAGGAAGCCAAACGCTAACCTATCAATGGCAAACCGATAATGGGTCAGGTGGCGCCGCCTGGTCAAATGTAGGTACAAGCAGCGCAAGACTTAGAGTTCTTGGTGTAACTACAGCTATGAATGGCTGGCAGTACCGGGTAACTATTGGTAACGCCTGCAGTCCGCCTGCAACGTCAAATCCGGTATCGTTAACAGTACGCCGTAGTGGTATCTGGTATGGTACACAAGATATAAGATGGGAAGAACCACGAAACTGGTGCGGCGGTGTACCGGATAATACCATTGATGTACTGGTTCCCAATTCGCCCTTCCCCCCGTTTATGCCGAATATAAGCGATGCAACGGGTACTGCTTTTTTTAAAAGCATCATAATAGAAAGTGCGACCCGGCTTACTATCAGTGGTGGTACTGTAGATAATATGACAGGCCCTTATGATATACAGGGAACTGTTGCCTATACGGCCCCTCGTAATCAGCTTGTTTTCCCTGCCAATCATGGATCGCTGGAGATCAATGGAAGTGGTAATAAAGTTTTAGGAAGTAATGTTGATATCAG
>DASUVL010000492.1:0-2853 GCA_036379015.1 Niastella sp. | reverse complement strand
GGGATAAATTGAAATACCTGTGTAGATGTTGTAATACAACGTGAGCACATGGCCTTTATACGTGAAATTCCACGTAAGGGTGTCAAAGTCGTCCTGTTTGTTGGTAAAACGGATCTTTAGATCGTCCAGGAGAATGTTGGCTACCTCATAAAAGCGTTTCAGCCCACAGTCATCGTCAATAATGGCTTCGGTGCAGCCAAAATCTGTGCGTAGAGTCAGGCTCATAAAGTACGGTTTGGGATTATAAATACAGTTGAACCGGGTTCAACTGGGTTGTCAGGGATTACCTACGATCTAAACTTCCTGGCCTTCGGAACCTTCTCACCGCTCAATATACGCTCCGCACCCACATTTTTGCCATTGCTGGGGCAACCGTATTTCGGACTGCAAGCACTTCCACCTAAAACATAAGTTGCCAAAGCTGCCAAAAAAAGAAGAGTTCTCATTGATTTCATATACCTTATTTACAAAGCATAAAACGCCCTTAAATCTAAAAATATTATACCACAAATGCAATAGGTGAAATCAATTATTCGGTTACCTGATCCCGAAACCAATCGGCATATTTCACATAATTATTCGCTATTCTGTCAATTTCCCCGTGAATTTGACTTACTACAATGTCTTTCACCTTTTTAGCAGGCACGCCGGCAAAAATAGTCCCGGCCGGAACGATAGTGTCTTCCAGTACCACGGCGCCTGCTGCAATAATGGAATTGCTGCCGATTTGCGCTTTGTCCATAATAATGGCGCCCATGCCTATCAGCACGTTGTCTTCTATCGTACAGCCGTGTACCAGGGCGTTATGGCCAATTGAAACGTTGTTGCCAATAATAGTTTGGGTGCGTTTATAGGTGCAGTGAATAACGGCACCATCCTGAATATTTACTTTATTTCCTATACGTATGCTGTTTACATCGCCCCGCACCACGGTATTGAACCAGATGCTGCAATCATCGCCCATCACAACATCCCCTACGATAGTGGCATTGGGGGCAATAAAGCAATTGTTTCCGAATGTGGGATAAACCCCTTCTACGTGTAATATGACTGGCATAATAGTTAGATTTAAAGTTTCTACAACAAATATCCTAATAAATCCTGTTAATCAGTTTCAGGTTTCAAGTTTCAGGTTACAAGGCCCAATATTCGAGAGTCCTGCAATCATTTCGGCATCCTCAAATTTGACCCCTGTAACCTGGACCCTGTAACTTGTAACTGGTTCCCGGAAGCCGGTAACTTGTCAACCTCGTCAACCAGTTAACTTTTCAACTAAAAAATCCATCTTTGCCCCTGATTATGAATAAACGTGAATTATTTCTACAGCATGTGGCCCAAACGTCTCCGGCGCCGCTGGGGTTGGAGATTGTGAAAGCGAAGGGGAGTACCCTGCGCGACGTTTCCGGTAAAAAATACCTCGATCTCATTGCCGGGATCAGTGTGTGTAATGTTGGTCACCGCCATCCGAAGGTGGTAAAAGCTATAAAAAAACAGTTAGACGACTATATGCACCTGTTGGTGTATGGCGAAATGATAGAAACACCCCAGGTTCAGTATGCTAAATGGCTAACCGATCATTTGCCGGCCTCGCTGAACTCGGTATATTTTACCAATTCAGGGGCCGAAGCCACCGAGGGCGCCATGAAATTGGCCAAACGCTTTACCAATCGTACGCAGATCATTGCTTTCAACAAGAGTTATCATGGTTCTACCCAGGGAGCCCTGAGTATCATGGGCGATGAATACTGGCGCAATGCCTTTCGACCCTTGCTGCCCGATGTGCTGCACCTCGAATATGATGCTGTGGAATCCCTGCAGGAAATTACCACCCAAACTGCCTGTGTAATAGCCGAAACCATCCAGGCCGAACGGGGAGTATTTGCCCCTTCTGCCCAATGGATGACTGCCCTGCAGGAAAAATGCAGGGAAACCGGTACGCTATTGATCTTAGATGAAATTCAAACCGGTTTTGGCCGTACCGGCACACTGTGGGGTTTTGAACAATTTAACGTAGTGCCCGACATTGTTTTAATGGGCAAAGCCCTGGGCGGCGGTATGCCCCTGGGGGCTTTTATAGCCGATCAGAAAATAATGCAGGTACTCACCGAAAACCCGGTATTGGGGCATATTACCACATTCGGCGGTCATCCCGTTTGTTGTGCTGGCGGTCTGGCTGCTTTTAAAGTGTTGTTGAAAGAAGAGATCATCCTCCAGGTAAACGCAAAAGGAGCTTTATTCCGGGAACTGCTAATGCATCCCCTGATAAAAACCGTACGGGCAAACGGATTGTTGATCGCTGTTGAATTTGAGCAATTCGAGATCAATAAAAAAGTAATTGATGGCTGTTTGGAACAGGGCCTGCTTACCGACTGGTTCTTATTTGCACCCGAATGCATGCGAATTGCACCCCCCTTAACCATTACAGAAAAAGAAATAAAAAAGGCTGTCAGAACGATCTTGCAGGTGCTGGATACTATTGTATAGGGAACAGGGTACAAAGTGAAATGTGGACAGCCCTGGAACATGCAACCTGATTGTTAATACATGCACAAATAGGGAGATATCGATGATATACCTTTAAATTTGCGCCTCACCATTATTTATTTAATCACTTTAAAAATAGGCTATGCGTAAAATTGATCTTATTCCTTTCTTATTTCTTGGATTAGTAGCTTGTAACGATGGCGGCTCCAAGGAAGGAGAAAACACTGTTGATACCAGTGCGACTGTTTCGGCAGATACGAGTGCAACTGCATTGGCAGATACAATGCATCACCACATGGCTGAAACAACCGGGATTGAACCGTTGCCCACGATCCCAGCTAAGGCCAAGGTATTTTTCGTTAACCTGAA
>DASUVL010000491.1:0-4299 GCA_036379015.1 Niastella sp. | reverse complement strand
ATATGGGGAGATAAAGAAACCAGCCTGTCGTAGGTATAGACTGTTTTATGCCGGACTGCCACCCGTATTGCCATAACGCATTAGTTTTGGTTACTGGAATGGCAAAACAATCGTCTTTTAAATTTAAGCCTGAAAATTGTGATCTTAAAATTTATTTACGATTGCCGGGTATATGACAGATTATTATATAAGATAAAGATTTGGTCCACTAATTCTCCGGCAACGAATACCAGCGGCGGTAAACTTTGCCAATATAGGTTGCCAACAGGATCAAAAACAACAGGATGCCTCCTATTTCTGCATAGATAAAATACTTTTTTATATACGATAAATCAATCGGTATTTGGTTAACATAATATGATTCGCTTAGGCTACGATAATAATAACCGATAAACAACAACGGGAATATGGGGACAAGAAATACAAACAGGTTAATCATTATGCCGGTTACCGCTTTTCTTTTTTTGTTTGACCATGTAATCAACGAGCCTGCAAAAAACAAGATCGTGTAGGCAATCAGCCAAATGAAAATAGTTGATTCTTCAACACGTGAAAAGGCAAGTACAAAAGCTGTGAAAATACTCAACAGTACACCGGCAAGCAGTGTCAGGAAAAATGTGCGGATCGTGGAATGCCTGAAAATAAGTAATAACAAGGTGATCCCCAATGTGAAATAAAAAAATATCCTTATATAATCAGGGAGATGAGGCCTTGCCCAGCGGTATTTTTTATCAATGATATGCTCAATACTATTGTCAATATTTCTCAGCTGGTATTTTTTAGCGACTAATGTAAAAGGAGAATCATTATTATCAGGGTCCGGTGTCTCGTCATATTTTTCATATCCAGAAAAATGGTATTTCTGAAGTAGTACACCGAGCTCTTTAGCAATCGTTTCCCGCTCCCCCGATGTTGGCAGGTGCCCGATTACTTTATTGAAAAGTTCAAAAGAACTTAGTATTTGTTCTTTCGTGTACTTATCTGCATCATAGACACTAACAAAATGTAAGGTAGGCGTGGTATACACCAGGTATACGGTATCATTTATCTTAACTGTGCTATCAGCTCCGGTCAATCTGTTATTAAAATCAGTAGAATCAAGTTTAACATAGTCATATTTATACCATGGTTTCACGATGACTGAACTTTGATCATCTGCCTCATAATTAGCACTGCTTTCCGCAAGTTTTATATCTTTCACCAAAGCTATGGTGTCGTAGTCCCAGTTGGCTTTCAAAAAATCATATTCAAATTGGTAAATTTTAATGTTTATGGCATTTATATCTTTCACGATCTCTTCATCGCCATAAGCCAGGTTTGCCCGAACACTTTCTACAACCGGATGAACATAAGCAAATAATACCAGGATGCCTGTAGCTATAAAATATAATATAAACGAGCCAAGCGTATGTAAAGGATGGATATTGCCATACTTTTTAAATACATTAAACCGGAACAGGTAAATAAGCCACACTATAAATCCAATACCGGAGATAATAGAAACAAATCCTATCCATATTTCTGAAATGGAATAGTCCCTTACATCCGTAGGTTCTAAAAAACAAAGTGTTGCCAGGAACAGTATGAATAATACACCATAATACAATACAAGGTGGGTACGTGTGCTCCAGATGCCGGGTTTATTCAACAATAATTTTTGTTCGGCCTTTTTCAGGAACCGGGGCATCAGGGGTCTGTTTATGTTCATGGGTAATAAGATTAAATGAAGCGTTTGGTTGAATGGGTAATGTCGCGGAAATAGGTAATGGGGATCTGTCCATTAACAAGGCCTGATAAAATATCCTGTGCCGGTAATTCTTTTGAAGTAATGGTATAGAAGCCGCCATTGTATTGTAGCTCTCCTTTATTTGCCAGCACCTTCAACAATGTGTCCCTATTGGCTGTCGTTTCCAGTTCAACCACAAAGGCGTCGGCAGTTTTTTCCTGCTCCCCTGTTCTGAAAAAGCAGGACCCTTTCTTGATAAGCAATACCGTATCGGCGATCTTTTCTACTTCATGGAGTTGTTGCGAACTGAGCAAGATGCCCATGGGGTTGTGCACTGATTTAGCCATAAACCGCAGATCGGTCAAAATGCTTTGCTGGGCATTGATATCAAGGTTCGCCAACGGCTCATCAAGTATGAGTAGCTTCGGTTTCTGCAATAAGATCCTGGCTATTTCAAACCGGGTGCGGTAGCCGCTGCTGATCTGGCTCCAGGTAAGATGTGCGTACGGCGTCAGGTCAAGCCGCTCCAGCATGAAGTTCACCATTACAATATTCTCTTCATCTTTTACACCCGATATGGCAGCGGAAAAATGAAGATTGTCTTTTAATAACCCATACCACCGCGGAATTCGTTGGGGTATAAAAGCCAGGTGATGTTTTATATCATAATGATCGGGATTAGTAAGTTGTGCAAAATGCAATTCTCCGGTGTCTAAAGCCAGTTGGCCGGCCATGCATCGCAGTAACGTAGTTTTTCCGTTTCCGTTCTCCCCTACTATACCCAACACATCGCCGGTATTTATTTGTATACTGATGGGGTGTAAACTAAAGTTTCCTGCAGCGTATGTTTTACTGATCTCTTTAGCTGTTACGAGTGATATTGTTTGAAAAGTAAACTTTTCGGTGGCGTTACTGATCTTATCGAGTAGCGCATTAGCCGAGTCAAAGAATGTAACCGGTAAGGTTGTTTCTTCTTTATGTTGGCGGTATGCCTGGCTAACCTGAATGGCTTCTTTTAACAATGAAAGATCGGCTGTATCGAGCGAGGCATCCAGTATTCTTCTTACCGCTAATGAATGGTCATTGTGTTGTAAATAGGACTGGATCTCTGCTATTCTTGTATGCATAGGGCTGTAGGTTGGCATAAAGATGCACAAAAAAACGGGAAAATGAAATAGCCCCCGATTATATCAATCACATGTCAATTAATCCAATGGTATGCGTTTGGCATTCTCAGCAAGCCATTGATCAAATGTTTTGAGTGCTGGATTAAGTTCTCTTGAAGCGCCCACATCACGAACGCGATTGCAATCCTCTTCGAAATCGCGGTAAAACTGAAACATATTTCCCAGGTCATCTGCACCCGGAAAACCAAAAGCACGGAAGGTTTCGGGCGTAACATTGTTGTATATTATTTCCTGGCCCAAAGCATTTGAAAGAGCACTGGCCATTTCCTGCCCGGTAAGATGTTCACCAGCTACGCCTATCGTTTTACCAATAAACGCTTTTCCTCTTTTAAATATGCCATAGGCGCATTTCCCAATATCTTCGGAAGCAATGCCGGCCATTTTTTTATCATCAAGTGGAAATGTAAGGTATAATTTACCATCAGGTCCTTTTTTGGGTCCGCTGCCAAAATAGATAAAGTTATCCCAGTAAAAGGAAGCCTTAAAAAAGGTGACAGGTACGCCCAGATCAATAAATAGCTGATCGGCTTCACCTTTGGCATCAAAGTGAGGGACTTTGTATTTGCCTCGCAACGTGGGCATACGATCATCATCAAGTGGTACAAATTTGCGTGTATCTTCCAGCGTAGACCAAATTACATGTTGTATACCGGCTTCTTTGGTTGCCTCAGCCAAATTACGTGCACTTGCATATTCTCTTTCCGGATCAAAATGCTCCCAGTAAAAAGTAACGCAATAAGCACCATAGGCGCCTTCCAAAGCCCCCTTCAGACTGGCCTTAACATCAATATCGGCTGCTATCACTTCTGCGCCCATGGCTGCAATGGCCTGGGCTTTTTCTGATTCTGGATGCCGGCTTATAACACGAACAGCGAATTCACTGTTCTTATCATTCAGTATAGCACGGACAAGGCCGCCACCCTGTGCCCCGGTACCACCAAAGATGGTTATAATTTTTTTAGACATACACTATTTTTCCTCTGAAGTTACACCTTAAATAAATTAAATAAAACAATAATCTGTTTGTGTACTTACAGCGGAAAGTAATGTGGGTTACTAGTAAATAGCCATTGAATACAATAGGGGTAGTACTTAATTGCCTGGCATTGATATGAGACAGGTCGCCTTTATCTTGCCCAGGTATTTATCGCTTCTAAAAATTGCGTTTGCTGGTCTATAAAAACATTATGAGAACAATTGTCCAAATATTTCAGGTTGCTTTCGCCTAAAAGTTTTTGTAGTTTTTGCACTTGCTCACTCGAATAAAGTCCATCTTCCTTTCCATACAAGCCATACATCCTGATTTTATTTGCCTGCAGTTTTTTTATGTTAGCGGTTAGATCAATGGTCGTATATTTTTCATTTTTCCAAAATCCCTGGGGTGCA
>DASUVL010000490.1:0-4540 GCA_036379015.1 Niastella sp. | reverse complement strand
GATATAGTCAGGCGAAGAAAAGCTGACTGCTAAAAAATCGGTAATGTTGTCTGCACCCAATTGTTCGTTGGTAAGCGCTGCTTTTGCCATTTCTATCGTCATGGCATTACCATACGGTGTGCTGGCAATGGCGCCGTAATTGGTAGTGGCGAATTTTTTAAGATCATACGGAAACCCCTTTTGATCGGCGCCTAATGGAACGCCTTCATATGATTTTTCATCTGCTGTGCTCTGAACATATGTATTGATGGGGTATAACGTATTCCATCCCATGCCGTAATATTTATCAACGAGTTTCTGGGCATTGAAGTCCTGTACCCATTTTGGCAATTCTTTCATGTAATACGTGGAAGTTATCCAGTTACCATTGCGTGAGTCGTACCAATAAGCAGCCTTGGCCGAATGACCGGCTGGCAAAATACCGCCGCGGTCTTTAATGGCAATACCTATTACTTTACTCCTGAAATTGGTAGCCAGGTTCAGTTCGTCGCAAATGGACGTTACCTGCATATTACGGGGACTCATAGCACCGGGCAGCCCTGCAGGGGCGCCAACGGTTGACACGGAAGAATCTTCGGTACAATACACGCTGCGCTTTTTTTGCGGATCGAACCAGCCATTACCTACAATACCATGAATGGCGGGTACGCTACCGGTATAAATACAGGTGTGACCGCAAGCGGTAATGGTAGGCACATAAGGGATCATGGTGTTTTCGCAGGAGAACCCCTGGTTCAAAAAGCGTTTGAACCCACCATCGGCGGCATAACGGTCGTAAAAGCGGTACAGGTAATCCCAACGCATTTGGTCTATAACAATACCTACCACTAATTTAGGCCGGTTAACAGTAACGGGGGTGGCTGTGCTTGTTTTGGTTTGAGCGGGAACCATAAAACAAAACAGCAAAAAACATATCGTTGCTAAAAGAACACGCATTAAAAAAGTTTTGGCAAAGATAACCGGCTACTAATACCACAACATTAAAATTTCTTAAAATCGGATGGCAATCGATTGTTTAAAAGTTTGATTGTTACCAGGTTTCACCGTTTCGTGTTTTTAAGACAATTGGCGTAACCATTCAAATATTTAGCAGCTTTATCCGTTAAACCGTACAACCATTAAACCATGTATCAACGGCCAGAAAAAACCATTAAAAACGCTACCTTTGCGCCGTTCGCCTAACACAGCAATAACCCTTTAATAAAATCCAAATTATGGGAGATATTTTTGAAAGATTACTAAAGAATCAAGGTCCAATTGGTCAACATCGGGAAAGAGCTCATGGTTATTTTGCATTTCCTAAACTGGAAGGCGAGATTGGGAGTAGAATGAAATTCAGGGGAAAGGAAATGATCGTATGGAGTCTGAATAATTATCTTGGTTTAGCAAATCATCCTGAAGTACGGAAAGCTGATGCAGAAGGAGCCGCTCAATACGGATTGGCATTGCCCATGGGCGCCCGTATGATGAGTGGCAACTCCAACAACCACGAGTTGCTGGAAAAAAAGCTGGCCGATTTTGAAATGAAGGAAGATGCCATTTTATTGAATTTCGGTTACCAGGGTATGGTGAGCCTGATCGATGCTTTGTGCGGTCGTCACGACATTATTGTATATGATGCTGAAAGTCATGCCTGTATAATAGATGGTGTTCGTTTACATCCCGGTCACCGGTATGTTTTCAAGCACAACGACATGGAAGATCTTGAAAAGCAATTGCAACGGGCAACAGCACTGATCGAAAAACAAAAAGCCGGCGGTATACTGGTTATTACCGAGGGTGTGTTTGGAATGGCCGGCGACCAGGGTAAACTGAAAGAAATTGCTTCGCTTAAAAAGAAATACGATTTCAGGTTACTGGTAGATGATGCCCATGGTTTTGGCACTATGGGTAAAACAGGCGCCGGGGCTGGTGAAGAACAAGGCGTACAGGATGACATTGACCTGTATTTCTCTACGTTCGCCAAGTCAATGGCTTCCATTGGGGCATTTATAGCAGGACCTAAAGCCATTATCGATTATATCCGTTATAATATCCGCAGCCAGATCTTTGCGAAAAGCTTACCTATGCCGTTGGTAATTGGTAACCTGAAACGCCTGGAGCTGTTGATCAACCGTCCTGAATTGAAGGATAAGCTGTGGGACAATGCACTGAAACTGCAAAAGGGGTTAAAAGAAAGAGGATTTGATATTGGAAAGACCGATTCTGTGGTTACACCAATATACATGAAAGGCGGAGTTGAAGAAGCTACGGCCATGGTAATGGACCTGCGCGAAAACTACGGCATTTTCTGTTCTATCGTAGTTTACCCGGTAATTCCGAAAGGCCACATCATTTACAGGCTTATTCCTACTGCGACACATACTGATGAGGACATTCAAAGAACGCTTACGGCCTTCCAGGAAACCAAGCAAAAACTGGATGCCGGCAATTATAAAGCATCTGCGATCCCTAACATGGCAGAAGCCTGAAAATGCATGAAGTATGAGGTCGGAGGTCTGAAGTCAGAAAATCCTGTATTTCGTACTTCCGACATCTGACATCTGACTTCCAACTACTTACAATCCCGGAGCAACCCTCCGGGATTTTTTATTAAGAATTAACCAAACAAATCAATCCTTAAATAAGAAATTATATCAATAAGCGTTATTACTTATTTGAGATCAATGATTTCGATAGTAAATTGACGTAGAAAAATTACTTTAAACATGAAGTGAACTTTATTCCGGTACCCAAATATCAATATCTATGAAAGCGGTCTATGTGCTGACCTTGCTGGTTTTGCTTTTAGCAGCTAAAACAGCAACCGCACAAAGAAAAAGACTACCAGACAGTGTAAATGTACTTGTACGCCTGCATCCCCGGACCCCCCAAAATCCGCGGGTTGATTCTGTATTAGTGATCTTCGACCGGTATGATCACACCGGAGCCGGTGTTGTAAAAAGAATATACTACCCCACTGACAATCAATTCACCATCCCCTCCGTTCCCGAAGGACGGTATTATATAAGCATCTATTGCCTGGGTTTTTACCACGATGTTTTCAATGATCTGATGTTCATTAACAAAAGACATAGCAATAACCTTACGTATAAACTGGACCGGTCTGAGCAATTTGTTCCCGGCAAATTCATCCCTGCTATAGAAATAGATTTTACCAACCTGGCTATAACCAATATTAGGTCGTTCAGGTAAGTCGCAATCTCCCACCGCTAACATCGCTGTTTATGGACAAAAGCATCCATGCGCGGGGGCCGTTAATAATTAATTCACAACCCGGTTACAATGAGGTAATAAATAAAAAGAAGATTTGTAGTCAGCCTCCTGTAGTGATCCTTCATGGAACGTATATAAAATAAAAGAGCCTCCCGGAGGGGAGGCTGCACTAATCAAATACCATTAACCATTAAACCTTATCCTATGAAAATTCAAATATAGCATGAATATCTCAAAGTATATGGCGTATGGTTAGAATTTTTTGCGTTAACCGCATGCTCATTGATCAATGTCAACACGAAAATAAGTCAAATTTAATACTCTTTTAGTTATCTGGATAACCTACGCAACCGTTTGCATAAACATATAATTTATTGACATATTTATTGTGCAATAACGAGCTATCAGGCTTAACAACTTTCCATCCCACCCATGTTAGCCCATACGATTGATTGTCTGTCATATAAATATATAGTTCTTAATTATACTGCCTCAGCACAACCAACTTGATTGTAGTCAAATTCCAACAGCTCAAACGAAGTTTCACATTACATTTATTGCTTATTTCACATTATTGTATTACCTACCAACTCGACTTAAAACTCTTTTGGTATTCATCAAAAGGCACTTTGCCGTATTTGCCTTCTCCAAAGTATTTGGCTATTAATTCAAACTCATTGGGCGCCAGAAAACCGGGTATGGCCTGTGGCTCGCCACCAACCGGAATGATCACTGTAGTGGGATACGATAATTGCCCATCGGTAAGGTATATGGCAAAATCGTGGGTCTTATGCTTTGTGTTGAAGGCATATGTTTTTCCATTCCAGGTTATGGTGTTGCGGCCTTCAGCATCAAATTTTACAGGGTAGAATTTCTGCTGTACATAGCTTGTCACCTCTTTATTAGAATAGGTCTTTTTATCCATCACCTTACACCAGCCACACCAGTCGGTATACAGGTCAATCAACACCGGTCGCTTTTGATTTTTCAATCCGGCAGTCACATCTTCCAACGTCATCCATTTCAGTTTTTCTGCCGTGGATACCTTTTCCAGATTCCTCCATTCCAACCCGTCTGCTTTGACTGCTGGCTGCTCTGCACACGAAAAAACAATAACCCAGCAAAACAAAACCGACACTTTCAATGCTTGCATCTGTATTTTTGTTTAATAACTAAATTTAACACATAAATTTAAGTCTTTTCCATGCATAAAATAGTGTTGGCCATTACCGGCGCCAGTGGCAGTATTTACGCCCGGTTACTGATTGAAAAGCTGTTGACCATTAAACAACAATGGCAGGATGTAGCCGTGGTAATGACCGAT
>DASUVL010000489.1:0-2907 GCA_036379015.1 Niastella sp. | reverse complement strand
CATACCCCTAAAAACAACACGGCCATTACTTATTACTAAACTCAAAAGGCTTTTAGTTATACAGTGCTTTTGTGGATAAACCCACCCTAAAAACTGAAAACAAAAAAGGCCGCCTCAAAATTACTTTTGAGACAGCCTCTTCATTTGTATATAGAAAACGTCTCTATTCAATAATCTTTTCCACCCTGGTCAGCTGGCCTTCTTCATTCATTCCTTCCAGAATGATGCGTAACCTTTTTGACACATCGTTATTGAAGAAATTCAAGGTTATTTTATGATTGTTCTTGTCGGTTAGAATATAAGGCGACCAGTATAAAGTGGAGCGAATGTCGGGCAGCTCGTTTTGTGCCGACTCCTTGCTGTAATCCGGTGAGTAAAATTCTTTAGGAGTGGAATAGCCGGTTAAACGGGTTTTATCGAGCCCGCCAATATTCGAATTGGAGGATGTATTATCGCCTCCTTTCTTTGTGTAAATGGCAATAGCCCCACCAGCGCCACCACCTACAGCGCCAAAGAACGGCGGACGAAATGCTTTTACATAAGCGATATCGGAAACCGGGATGTTTTCGATAGCACTTACATCAACCGGCATTTCATTTAAAAATAAGGAAGGGGTTGCTCCACGCCACTGCAGTTGTGATCCCTGCCCCCCTGTAGTGATCTGTAAGCCAGCTACCCGGCCTTGCAGGTAACTAAAGATATTGTAAGCCCCCATTGCCGAAACATCTTCGGTGAGATCAAACGTTGTCGCGTCGCCACCAGAGAACAAACCACTGGCGTACCGCTCGTCCATTATTTGTTGTTTCGACTTTTGTCTTGCCTTTACGGTAACGGTTTCAAGCACTTTTACCTTTTTCTCCAATTCTGGTTTTATCCGTTCTGCCTCACTGGCAAAATACTTACCTCTGTTCAATAGGCTTGTATCCAATGGTATGGGAATGCGCCATGCCGTATCGGGCTTAATAACACCGGCGCTTTTCCAGGTTCCGTTCGAGAAATTAACAACGGCTTTGTTAGCAAGATGCTTACTATTATTAAATTGGTAAAACACCTGCACCGTATCAAAGAAAACCAATCCATCCTGCTTAAACTTTCCAGTTGAGTCCATTGACAAAAAGAACAACTGACGCGATGAATCCTTAGCCTGCAGGAATACGTTCAGCTGGGTATTTTTAGGAACCTGGCTTTGCAGCACACCGGTTAAATTAGCATTGAGCGATAGATAATTATCCCGTGGAAATTTTATCACCGGCAACTTACCGGCTGCCAGATCATCCCATTTAAACCGGCGCCATCCATTGGTTAACATTACCAGGTCGAGGTGCGACCGTACTGTATCGTCATTCCCGGTGAAGTAGTAATAGGGATTGTTGATATTACCTCGCAGGTCGCCACTTAATAACAGGTGCGATACAATGTTATCGGCGTCAGGATCTACTTTACTCAACCCTGCATCGGTGATAGAAATGCTCAGGTTGGCTTTCAGCGTATCGGGCACATCAATCACCAGCGTATTCTTGCCACGTCTTTCGGTATTCTTAGTAGTAGGAACAATGCGGGTTGCAAAGAAATAATCTTCTTTATTCACAAAAGAAATGCGTTCGGCCAATGGTTTCCAGCCGGCATCAAACAATGTCATTTGTATCATGCCTGTAGGTATGCCGTCGAGCGGAATAGAACCGCTGACCATAAAATTTTGTTGCAAATTCAACCGCGCTTTATATACTACCTGCGAATTAAAATAACCCAACAGGTACAGGGTTTTTAAATCGTCTGGTGCATCCTGTGACCGTTTGATAATAAATGCCTGCCGGTTGCCCGTAGCGGCACATTGCATTACCACACCGGTTGGTTTTGCGGCCGGTAAGGGCGTTTTATGCGCTTGCTTTTTCTCGTCCTGCCATTCAGCATAATAAGTTTTGCCAGCTTCGGGCTCTATAGTAAAACGGCCCATGCCATCATGCACGGTTCCAAAGGTAGCCACGGTGGCGCCTGCTGCGTCCTTTATAGCCCCCTGGGCACTTACCGGCAAACCATAAACATCGGTGACCTTCACGGCTACTACCGATTCAAGTCCTGCTACCAGGTCGCCTCCTTCAGGGAAAAAACGCAAAGTAACAGCCGGCGTGCTACTGCTGGTGACTGTAGCGGCAGGCTGTTTGGCAGCGGCTGTATTGGCTGCTGTGGTAGCCCCGCCTTGCGGGGATGGCTGTGCCGTTGATTTATTTAAAATGCGTATGGTTTTGCTAAACAAAAAACTGGTATCAAAATTCAGCATCCAGGTGGTATATGCCCTGAAAACAACGGTAGATGGAAGATTGGCCGGCAAGTCAAAATGACCTGCAGATGATGCTTCATAAATTGGCAACACCTTTTGTTGTAATACTTTACCAGACTGATCGAGCAGTTCGGCATAGAAATTTTTGCTGACACGTGAAGGCGTAATGCCGGTAAATACATACGATTTGAACCAGATGGTTTCGCCTGTATTATAAGCAGGTTTATCAAAGTGAACATATACTTTTTCCTGCGGAAACCTTTCTCCGTACACATTAACCATCGAATCGATCTGTTGTGCATAGCCGGTCCCTAACCCGGTAAAGATTAAAGCCAAAGCAATCAGGGATCTATATAAACGGGTGCAATTCATGGGGCAATTTAACTTTTAACAAATTAATGTCTTTCATAGCTTAAAATTGATAAAATTTTGTCTATGAATTGTTAAAGAACCTTATATATTAATGTTTTTTAATCTACCCAAGGGGCAGCACAAGCCTCCCGCAGCAGATACATGATAACATCCCTATAAAATAGGCACCGGCCGTTTATTTTCATCCACCGCAACCAGGGTAAAGGTGCCGCTGATTGCCCTTTCCCGTTCAAATGAATACATTTCTTCAATATATA
>DASUVL010000488.1:0-7311 GCA_036379015.1 Niastella sp. | reverse complement strand
ATCCCGCCTATATTGGAACCGGTTACCAGGTGACTAATACAACTGCTTTTGATCCCAAAAGTGCAGGGCTCAACCTGTTGCATTTTCAACAGATCAGCGATAACAACTGTTTTGCCTTTGGTAAAGCAGCCGATGGAACCATATATGAATTAAAATTCGGTGCAGCCTATATGGGCTTTATTCAATTGTCGCCACTGCATAAACGTGCGTTTATACAACCTTCTCTGATAACCCCTCTTACCAAATGGGCAGGTGCGCCGGGTGAAATATTTTACTTCAACTCTGGAGATAAAGTATACCGGTACAATCCATTGAATCAGGAAATACTGCCACTTGTAACCGATTTTGGTGGGAAAACAGTTAGCATGGTCAAGATGATCGACAATGGGAATACCCTGGCTGCAGGCGTTGAGGGCTCCTTATACTTCCTGGATGTAAGCACCGGTAAATTTGGCGACATATTGAAGAAGTATGATGGTATTCCCGGCTCACCTGTTGATGTAGCTATTAAAAATTAATCATTCGATCACCAATAGAAAATATCTTAAACACAAACTCATGAGACCAGCCTTGCTGAAAGGAATATTGTTCCTGTTGATAACAAACAACGCCTTATCGCAAAAGAAAGCACCGCAATTTATTATTACGGCTAAGATCGCCCACTTTACTGACAGTGTGGTATATATGAACTATGGTACCCTGGGTGCTTCAAAGACCGATACGGCTATCGTAAAAAATGGCAGCTTTACTTTTAAAGGACATGTAGACGAGCCCGTTCCTTCTATGATCTTTTCAAAAACATTTAAAGTAAAGATCGACCTGTATATCGAAAATACCCCGATCACTGTTATAGGTGATGCCGACTCCATGTACAATACCAAAGTAACCGGTAAAGGAGTTGTACAGGAATTTGAGGTGTTTAACCAACGGTTAATGGCTAACCGCAAAAGCACCATCGCCCTTTTTCAAAAAGCCTGGGATCTGAATAAAGCCGGTGACAGCGTTGTGGCGAAACAGATGCAGGCTAAGGCCGACAGCCAGTATAACTGGGAATTCAAAGCGAGGAACCAATACATCACCGAACATCCGAAAAGTTATATAGCTGCGAAAGAGTTGCTGGCCTATACCAGCACCATAACGCTGGCCAATAGTATAAAAATGTTCCAGGGGCTCGATGCTTCTATTAAATCAACGAATATCGGTAAGGAGATCGCCGCCCGTATTGATCTACTGACTAAAGTTGAAGAAGGAAAACCTGCGCAGCCCTTTACGCAAAGCACACCCGATGGTAAATCAGTTAAGCTTGCTGACTATAAAGGCCGTTATGTATTGGTAGAGTTCTGGGCCAGCTGGTGCGGTCCCTGCCGGGCCGAGAACCCCAACTTGCTGACGCAATACAAATTGTATAACAGCAAGGGGTTTGATATACTCAGTGTATCGCTCGACAATAATAAAGACTACTGGCTGAAAGCTGTTGAGAAAGACGCACTGCCCTGGACACAGGTTTCTGATCTGAAAGGATGGAACAATGAAGTAGCCGTTTTATATGGCATCAGGGCTGTACCAGCCAGTTTTCTGATCGATCCAATGGGTAAGATCGTTGCCACAGGGCTGCGGGGCGAAACCCTGAATAAAAAACTGGAAACACTTTTTAATAAGTAAGTCCGGCATTCAATAATTAGCACTATATGAAAAACCAACTATAATGGTGAGTTGTGAGCGGTGAATGGTGAGTGAGACCCGCAACGAATTGTAGTTTTAAATTTCAGGAACCCACTCACCACTGACAACTCACCACTGACAAATTACTGGAGAACTGTCAATCTGCTCATGCGTCCCGACGAATCGGGACGCTTTTTTTTAGTTCCCGCCCCTGATTTCTTCATTCTTTTGGGTACAATCGAGCAGTTGATAAATCTGGCTGCTGCAAAATTGTCGCCCGGAATATATTTATTGCATATCACCGACCTGCAAACTAAAAAAATGATAACACGTAAGTTCGTGAAGGTTCAATAACACGGTGAATTATTTATCTATGACTCCTCTTTAGGCGGCTGATTTAATAACAACCAGTAAAACCCAAGGTTTTTAATCGCTTCAGCAAAGCTTTCAAAATTTACGGGCTTAACAATATAGCTGTTAGCACCCAGCGCATAGCATCTTTGTATATCAGGATCTTCTTTGGATGAGGTCAGAATGACCACTGGTATAGCTTGTGTTCGCGTGTCGCCTTTTATTTTTTGCAATACCTCTATGCCGGTTACTTTTGGCATTTGTATATCCAGCAGGATTATTTTGGGATGGTTAATGGCGCTTTCGGCTCCGGAAAACCGGCCGGTTGCGAAAATGAACTCCAACGCCTCTTCCCCGTCTTTTACGTGAAATAAATTGTTGGCCATATTGTTTTTTTTAAGTTGCCGGATCGCCAGTTCGGCATCATTGATATTATCTTCAACCAGTAACAGGTCTACTCTGCTTTGTGTCATAGATTTTTTTTTAGGGGTAAAAATATATGTTGCTTTGTAAGGTCATGTTGGTAAGCTAAAATAAAAACAGGCGCCTTTGTCTTCCTCACCTTCCGCCCACACGCTGCCGCCCTGTTTCGAAATGATCTTTTCTACCAGCGCAAGGCCAATGCCGGTACCTTCATATTCAGTTGCACTATGCAATCGTTGAAATACCTTGAACAACTTTTCTGCATATTGCTGATTAAAGCCTGCACCGTTGTCCCTCACAAAAAAAACCGTGTTTCCATTTTGTGAAAATGCACCTATTTCAACTTGTGCTATCTCCCGCTTCGACGAATATTTTATAGCATTGGAAATAAGGTTGATCCATACCTGCTTTATCATATTTGCATTGGCTGGTACTACGGGTAATGGTTCTATTTTCCAATGGATCCTGTTAAAATCAAATTGAGTAGCTAACACTTCCCTCACTTCAGTAACGACCACTGACATATCTACCGTGGCCTTTGCCATGTCCTGCCGGCTCATACGGGAAAAGGCAAGCAGGTCGTCGATCAGTTGACCCATTTTTGCGGTATTGCTCTTGATGACCGCTGTAATGCGTCTGGCTTCATCATCGAGTTTGTCGGCATAATCTTCTTCCAACATGGCAGAATAGCCGATGATCGCCCGCAAAGGAGCTCTCAGATCATGTGATACCGAATAAGAAAAACCCTCCAGCTCCTTGTTAACTGATTCCAGCTGTTTGGTACGATCTCTTATTTTCTGCTCAAGGTTCTCATTAAATTCCCGCAAGGTGGCATCGCGTTGCTGTATCTGTTCAAGCATCTCATTAAAAGCGTTGGTAAGGGTGCCTATTTCATCGTTGCCCATTTTTACCGCACGCACGGTGAAATCATGTTTATCGGAAATTATGGCTGCCGTTCTGGCTAATGCAATGATAGGTGCGCTTATGTTTTTTTTCAGAATTTTAACCAGTAAATAGGCAAGCAGGAGGGAGGCGATGAGCACAAAGCCTACAACAGTGGTATATAATCGCATCCGCTCATACATGGCCCCCAGGTCACATTTCAGGTACAGGGTGCCCAGTTGCCTGTCCTCCAGCATAATTGGTTCTGAACCTTCCAGGTACGAATTCTGGAAATGGTATTGCCCGGGTTGCGGGTTAGCAGGGAATTCCTGGGTAGCGCTGTCTTTAACATATTTACTGAATATGATTCCTTTTGTATTATAAATACCGGCCGATACAATATGAGGTTCCGTCTTCAACGTTGCCAGGATCTCGGCGGCATCTTCGGTATTTTCAAAGGCGAGGGCTGCGGTGCTGTTGGCAGCAGTGATGAGGGCGATCGTTGTGAGCTTTTCTATTGTTCCCTTCCGGAATATATAATATTCGTATCCAAAAAATGCGATGCAGGCAACGAGCAAAACGATCCCATTGATCAATAAAATTATCAGGAGTAATTTTTTTTGTATCGGGGCGTTTCGAAACAGCATCATTAATTATTTTACTGGATTTTTAATGATTTCAGCCAGTCTCAGCAGCTTGGAACTAAGTACCATTTTACTTTCCTTGCATGCGTCCATATTAATTTGCAGTTTTATTTTATTATTGTTCGTAACAAACCTGACCATCCCGCCCTGTTTCAAAAAATCGGGATCATCGCTTACCGTCAGAATGTTTTTGCCTTGTAGGTCGCCCAGTACCTGTTCCTGCTTTTTTGTTTCGCCTATATTGACAAATAAAATATGGCACGATTTGATCTCTTCTTCATTTTTATAATGCTGAACGACCAAAGGATGCCCGTTTATCTTTTCGCCCGAAACGGTTTGTACAAGGAAAGCGCCGAAAGGATTTTCGCCTATAACGCCAATCACCAGGGGCGATTGATCGTTTTCGAAGGCATTGACAGGCCAGTTAACAAACTGTGTAAAATTGAAAAGGAACACTGCTTTCAACTGGTATTCGCGTGACGGCGCCTGGGCATATACATGCTGTGTGCCCTGTAGCAGGAAAAGTGCGACCAGGAACAGGTGCAGCAGAGATCCTGACATGGATCTTCTCCGTAGGTGTGATATAGCTTTTATAAACGGCATATGACCTTCCCGAACAGTCCGCGTTCGATCTCCCGGCGATTTCGCGATGAGGCGATAAATTCCTGGTGTTGTTGATTCAATAAGTTCTGTCCAATCAGGTTGATTTCAAATACACGCGTTATCTTCCAACCTATACGAACATCCAGACCCGTATATGCTTTCACTGCTGGTTTTGGTAATTTGCCAATATAACGGATAAGGGTTCCCCATTCAATTTTTCTGGTAATATCTACAACAGATCGAATAAGAAACTGGTGTTCGGGATCATTACTCTCGGCAGATGCATTATTCACATCCATGCTGGTTGATTTTACCGAAAGGTCTTTTTTGAAAAAAGTATATCCGCCCCTGAGCAGCCAATGGCTAAACACCTGCCATGTCGCCGATAATTCGCTGCCATAGGAAACTCCTTTGACGCCATTCCCAAGTGCAAAAGGAATATTGAAAGGCGGCGGACCGGGTTCAATACTGCGGATATTATCATACCTGTTATAGAATGTTGCCAGCGAAACAGACAGGTTGTCGATTGGCTGCGATCGCCAGCCCAATTCGTAAGCGATCAATTTTTCAGAATCAAAGTTGCTTCCCGAGAGAACAAGGATATTTGGTGGCCGGTATAAGTAAAATTCCCGGTCAATTCTGGAAGGCGTTCTTACCGAACGGGAAACCGCCCCCCAAACTGTTTGCGTCTTTGAAGGCAACCAGGTAACACGGATATTGGGCTGGTACTCAAAGTCGGTATAGTTATTGATCCCTGCTTTTGAGCCCACCGTCAATCGCAGGCGGTCATTGAGCGTTATTTCATCCTGTACAAAAGCATTATGGTTATACAATTTTTTGTTTGCGGGCAAAAAGGCAGATAGCTCGAGGTTTGTGACGCGGTGATCCATATGCCGGAAGTTCAAACCATATGTGAGTTGGTGCCGCCCCATTTGATTTCTGTGCTGCCATTCAATATCATAGGTTTTAAGATCTTCGGTAAATCCATTTCCGAAATCACGGAATGTATGATCGTAATAAACCTGCAATTGAAAATCGGATTTACCGGAAATAATATGATTCCACCGGGCAGTGATATAATCACCTTTCGCTAAAACGGAGGTATCCTTACCATCGGGATTTGGATCGGCCTTATAGAGACCTTGTAATAAGCTTAATTTGTCTTTGGCCGATACATCCCAGTCTAACCTGGCCCCACCTTGCCAGTTTGACCACTGGTCATTCACTTTCAACTTGTTTGTGTCAACGCTGTTTCCCAGCTTGAATCCCATTCCATAAATGCGGTAAGAAAGTTTATTATTAATTGACCCTCCGTATCGGATATTGCCCATGCCTGGTAAGTTGCTGCCTGCAAGACCTTCAACAAATAATCCTTTTGAATCTTTTGAATTCTTTGTTATAATATTGATAACGCCATTTACGGCATTGACGCCCCACAGTGTTCCACCCGGGCCGCTTATCACTTCTATGCGATCTATGTCATCCAGCACCAGGTTTTGAACATCCCAGAAAACGCCGGCGTATAACGGCGTATATACAGTTCGGCCATCAATAAGCACCAATAATTTATTAGCCAAAGAATTATTAAACCCGCGTGCACTTATTGCCCATTGACTGGAGTTGATCTGCGCAACCTGCAGATTGGAGGCCAGGCGGAGTGCTTCGGGTAATGTTTTTGCCCCGGAATTGCGAATGTCTTGCTGCGTTATTACCTGGATGGCTGAAGCAACTTCAGTCAGCTTCTCCGGATGTTTCGACACCGAAATTACTTCAACATCCAACAGTTCTTTGAGACTTAATTTTTTTAAAGCATTAGGCGTTAGCAGGCTGTCAGATACCTGGCTATTAGCCTGGTTGAACTGCAATAGCAGCGCAATCGTTAGAATTGGTAGGTATGAATTCACGGGATTGCAGGGTTTATTGAGGTGAAGCCAAGGGTTTAAAAAAATAATTAGACTTTAGATGATATTATTACTTCAATAGCTGCAGCCATTTTCGCAATTAATTAAAGCGACTCGTTTGCCTTTAACTGTTATTTAAAATAAGTGTTAGTATCCCCGTTTGATCTGTAATTTCGGAAAAAGATTTAAAAATGCAACGCCATTTGTTAAATCGGTATAACATTTCTAGATTCTTGATTAAGATCAAAGTGATTGACTGTAGGCAGGACAAATAAACTCTTTTATATAAAAAAAGGATCGCGATTAAGCGACCCTTTCCCGTTTTACCTAAACCTGGTGGCATTACACACAAACAAGTGCCATCGCAATGAAAAGGTATAACCATATGAATCAGGATAAGGCGTGCCTTCCTACAGGGAAGGCTTATGGTTAACGGTTAGTTTAGACTACTAATTTAGTAAGTACATTTTTTAAGGAAAAATGCAGTTGGTCACGAAGTCCCATGAGAAATGCGCAGGCCTTTTGATCAACGTTGATTACCAGTGATAAGAAGTGAGTAGCAACATTGATGAACCAGCGTATGGAATTGAATATCCTAACCGCGGTCATAAATATTTTTTTCAGTAAACACTAAATCTCTTAATTTGCAACAATATTGCAAAATAGTTGACTGCATTCAGAACATATAAATTGTTGATAGCGGCTGTTTTACTAGCCCTGTATACATTTGTAGCAACGCCTGTGCAGCTTTGGCATCACCATGTTATTGCACATGCTGCCAAACAAATAAGTAGCCCTGAACGTAGTCAAGAGGATATCCTTATCCAGGACGACGATTCACAACA
>DASUVL010000487.1:0-7879 GCA_036379015.1 Niastella sp. | reverse complement strand
GACAAGATCACAGTTACCAATGCACAGGGCCAGTTTGAAATAAACGCTGCTACCGGGCAAACGCTGGTTATTTCAGGCATTGGTGTAACTACTATCAAACATGTACTAAAGGCCTCAGACAATCACCTGAAACTTACTCTTAAAGAAGCGTATAATAATCTGGACGACGTCATTGTGATTGGGTACGGCAAGATGAAAAAAACCGATCTCAGCAGCTCGCAGATCACTGTTTCCAGCGAAGAAATGAAGAGAACGATCAACACTACCCTGGAGCAGGGATTACAGGGCCGCGCCGCCAACGTGTATGTTACTTCGAACAGCGGTCAGCCGGGCTCTCCGGCATCTATCATGATCCGGGGGGTAAATTCCATCAACTACTCTAACCAGCCTTTATATGTAATTGATGGCGTGCAGATAAAACCTGAGAATCCGGCAGGCGGCGCATCTGCTTCGGCCAATATTCTGGCCGGCATCAACCCTGATGATATTGAAACGTTCAACGTATTGCAGGGCCCATCTGCCACCGCGATCTATGGAGCTACCGGCGCCAACGGCGTTATTATGATCACCACCAAAAGGGGTAAGGCGGGCGAAACAAAGATCTCCTTCAATTCACTGACCACCGTACAAACCGAACCGGCAAAAGTGCCTGTAATGAATCTGCAGGAGTTTGCCGCCTACAGAAATGAAATGGCAAAGGCCGGTAATGTTGCGGTTGACCCTATGTTTTCAGATCCTTCTGTATTAGGTGCCGGTACTGATTGGCAGTCAGCATTATTCCGTAACACGCTTTTACAAAAATATGGTTTGGGAGTAAGCGGCGGTAATGATAAAACAACCTTCTACCTGGGTACAGAATATTTTGACCAGCAGGGCGTGGTACAGGGTTCCGGCTTTAAAAGGTATTCTGTACGCTTAAATGTAGATAATCAAACGCGCAAATGGTTAAAGCTTGGTACCAATTTAAGCATCAACCAAACCAGGGAAGTGGTAAATACATCCAATGGCGATCTGTTGAATATTGCCATTAAACAAAACCCGGCCATCGCGGTAAGCAATCCCGATGGAAGCTGGGGCGGTCCTACCTCCACGCAATTCCAGTTCAGCAATCCCGTAGCGCTGTCGAAGATCAACGATAACCGCAATAGATCTATGGCTTTTATTGGCGGTATGTATGCCGATGTAACCCTGTTGAAAGGCCTGGTGTTGCACAATGAACTGAATACGTATTACCAGTTCACCAATAACTATATCTTCAATCCTTCGTATGAATTCAATGGTTATAAAAATACCACCACCGTTTCTACCCGAAGAAGCGGCAACAATTACTGGTGGGGGTTCAATAGCCGTTTGCAATACGATACCCGCATAGGCAAACACGGTATTTCAGTAATGGCCGGTCATGAATCATCAGAAAACGCCAGTGAAGGGCTTTCTGGCTCCAGGCAGAATTTCGTAACCAACAATATTCAGGAGCTGACCGCCGGTGACGCCCTTACTGCCACCAACGGAAGCAGCAAAGGTTCCAGCGCCAAAGAATCTTATTTCGGCCGGTTAAATTATGTGTACAACGATAAATACATTTTGCAGGGTACGGTAAGAGCGGATGGATCGTCGAATTTTGGGGAGGAAAACCGTTGGGGTTATTTCCCGGCAGTATCAGCTGCCTGGCGGGTTTCGCAGGAAAACTTTATGCAGGAACTGTTACCTGTTATCAATGACCTGAAGTTGCGGGTGGAATGGGGTGTAAGCGGAAATGCCGCTGCCGCCGGTTATTATGCGGCGTTATACAGCGTGCCCACAGCCTGGGGAACAGGTTACCTCTCGCAAAACTTCGATAACCCATATTTAAAATGGGAAACCGATAAATCAACCAATATTGGTTTTGACCTAAGCATGTTCAGGAACAGGTTGCAGGTAGTGGCCGATTTTTATGTAAAAGATATCTATGACCTGTTAACTACCAATGATTATCCTTTTTATTCAGGCGGCGACATGTCGTATAGTGCGGGTTATATCCGTTTCCCTACTACCAACGTTGGTTCCATGCAAAACAAAGGTTTTGGCGTAACGATCAATACGGTAAATATTGAAAAGCCATTTACCTGGAGATCAAATGTCAATTTTTCGATCGACAGAAATAAGATCACTTCTTTAAAGAACAATACACCCATCAATAGTACCTATGGCAACAGTTCGCTCATCAGTTCAACAAGAGTGAATGAACCCGCCGCATTGCTCTCCGGCTATGAAGTAGAAGGCTTGTTTCAGAACATAGATGAAATAAAGGACCATGCCGTACAAACAGCCAATGGCGTACTGACAGTTGATCCTGCACAAGGCACCTGGGTAGGCGATATGAAGTTCAAAGACATCAGCGGACCCGGCGGAAAACCCGATGGCATTATCAACCAGAACGACCGCGTTATCATTGGCAATCCCTGGCCTAAGTTTACTTTTGGTTTCAACAACTCTTTTTCTTACAAAGGATTTGATCTGAATGTTTTCATCATGGGCGTACAGGGCAATGATGTATATAACTATACCCGTTTCCTGAATGAAAATCCCTCCGGTACAGCCCCGTTCAGCAATTATTTTAAATCGGTAGCCAACTTCGCAAGACCGAGCAGCGTGACACCGGGCGACCAAACCGCCACGTTGACCAATCCCGGTTACCAGATCGTGCGTCTTACCACCGGTGATCCTAACGGCAACTTTAAAGCAAACAACTGGTATGTTGAAGACGGCAGTTATATCAGGGTGAAAAATGTAACCCTGTCGTACAGCGTACCTGCTGCGTGGGCAAAAGTAGTTTCCATGAAATCGTTAAGGGCATCTGTAGGCGTGCAAAACCTGGCCACCATTACAAAATACAAAGGATACGATCCTGAAATAGGCATGACGCCAAATTACGGTTCATTGACCGTTGGTGTTGATGATGCCAGATATCCTTCAACCAGAATGTACAATTTCAGCCTCGTTGCAGAATTCTAACCAAAAAAATTGCTTCATATGAAGAAAAGATATTTTAATAGTATACTCCTTGTTATGGCGGTTGCCATGGCAACGGGTTGCAAAAAAGACTTTTTGACCCGGCCTCCTGAAGATTCGATAGTAGCCAATGTATTTTATAAAACAGCTGATGAAGTAAGAGCTGGTACGGCGCCGTTATACAATATAGTATGGTTCGATTATAATGATAAAGCGGCGTTATCGTTTGGTGATGCGCGCGGCGGGAATATGATATCGAACGACCGCGATGCCTTTTATAAGTTTGCTGTTACCGCAACTGATGTGTGGACGCTGTTGCCGGCATACAAATCTTTTTATAAGATCATTGCGCAGAGCAATCAGACCATGCTGAACATAAAGAACAATGCAAAAACAGTAGCTGAAGACGTAAAAGCTGCTGCCATTGGTGAATGCCGCTTTATGCGCGCGCTGGGGTATTACTACCTGGTAAGCAACTGGGGAGCGGTGCCTGTCATTTACGATAATCTTAACCAGATGTCCGATGTGAATGTAAAGCGTAATACGGTTGAAAGCATCTGGCAGTTGATCATCATGGACCTGAAATATGCTGCGGACAATTTACCCGCTGTAGCCTTCGCCGATGGACGCCTTACCAAATATTCCGCAGAAGGTATGCTGGCAAGAATGTACCTGACAAGGGCAGGGGTTGGTAAATCAGCGGGCAGCCGTTCAAAGGCTGATCTTGACAGTGCAAAGTATTATGCGGTTGACGTTATCAATAACGGGCCTTATAAGCTGCAGGAAAATTATGCAGACCTGTTTAAAAGTGAATTCCACAATAGTAGTAAAAACAATAATGAGAGCTTGTTTTCATTGCAATGGATGCCTATAAAAGATCCATGGGGCATTAACAATTCGTTTCAGGCCTATATGGCAAAAAGTGGCGACATTACCGGTAGCTGGGATGGATGGGGCGCTGCACACGGCGCATCGGCCAATCTCATAGAATACTACGTCGCCAATCCGGAAGATTCAAACCGGAGAAAAGCTACGTTTATGTTCCACGAGGATGTGTATCCTGAAATAAGAAAAGATCTGGGAGGCTATAAGTATCCGGATAGTGTCATTGCGAATACAAAAAAATACATTATTGGATCGGTAAAAGATAATGGTGGAAAAGGCAGTGAAATGTGCGCATATGTAAACACCTATATGTTGCGCCTGGCCGAAGTATATCTTATAGCTGCAGAAGCGATATTGGGTGATAATGCCAGCACTTCCGACGGGGAAGCATTAAAATATTATAATGCTGTTCGTGCAAGAGCCAAAATGCCGGCAAAAACGACCATCACATTCGATGATATTTTTTTGGAGAAAAGGATTGAAACAGTATTTGAAGGCATTTACTGGTATGAGCTAATGCGCCTCTATTACTTTAATCCCGCTAAAGCCATGGCGATCATCAATAGTCAGAACAAAGGTTCGTATACCGTTGCGCATAAGACAGGCACCGACATGCCAAGGGAATACCGGGTTACCTACAATACGGTCACCTATCCGGTCACCGATGCTACTATGTACCTGCCATTACCCGAAGCAGAACTGGTAAAAGCGCCCGGGTTAGCGTTAGAACCCGTAGCGTTTGATTTCAGCCTGTTAAAAGACTAAAACACGATTTTGAGATTTAGAGATTTTGAGATTTGGGGATTTAGGGATTTAGCATTTAATTAGAGAGCCTGCTGTGAAATAAATCTCAAAATCCCGAAATCAGGAAATCAGAAATAATTAATCATACTTGCTATATGCGTACAAATAAATTAATAACCCTCATATTCCTCGCGGCTGTTGTGTGTACACAATATGCCTGTAAGAAATCCTCCGCGGCATCGCCTGTTATCAGCGGATTGCGGTCCGCTGCTCCGGCGCCGAATGATTCAACGCTCACAAAGGCCGATCCTGGTCAGGTTGTACTTATTCAGGGAGCTCATTTGGCCAATGCTACACAGATCCTGTTTAATGGCTTTGCTGTGCCTTTTAACCCCGCATTGTTTGCAAACAATTCAATTATTGTACAGATCCCTGCCGACATGCCTTTCGGAAAGCTTAACGCCGATGAGCTGAATACGGTGAAAGTTGTTACGCCCGATGGTGTTGCCACTTATAGTATACCTATTGCTCCCGCTGCTGCTACTATAACCGGGATGAGTAATGAAAATGCGTTGGCCGGGGAGCGGGTTACCATTTATGGCAACAGTTTTTTCCTGGTGAAAAAAGTTGTTTTCCCGGGCGGTAAAGAAGCGACCACCAATCTTGTTTCCAACGATGTTGGTACCCGGTTACAGGTAACCGTTCCTGCAGACATTACTACCGGCGGCCCAATAACAATAGAAACCACGTATGGAACAGCTACCTCCGTATTCCTGTTCAATGATCTTATTCAGGGGGTAATACACAACAGCGATAATGTTTCCAACCTCGACTGGGGTTGCGATGTAGTGACCGATGCAACCTTGTTTCCGGGAGGCCACGGTGTTTACAATCGTATGAACGTGGCAAATGTAGCCGGTGGCGATGGGGGATGGTGGAATAGCGGCCGTTCATTAAATACCAAAAGCGTTCAATGGGTACCGGTTGCCAATTTAAATGATCCGGTGGGCAGTTATGCGGTGAAGTTTGAGATCAACCTTAAAACACCCTGGAATGCAGGCAAACTTTTTATTTTGAAAGACTATAACTGGTCCTATGTTGCTTTATATTCACCATGGCTGAATGCAGATGGCTCTGTAACTACTTTTGCCCCCAGCGGATGGTATACGGTAACCATACCGCTTACTACTTTTAAAGACAAGGACGCCAACGGCAATGACGGCATGGGATCATTTGCGCCATCATTGAACGCACTGCTTGGCAGCAGCGGCGCCGGCGGTCTGAATATCTTCTTTATGAATAACGGAACTACAATGATTGAGAAATTCGATATGGCTATTGATAATATTCGAATTGTAAAAATATCAAAATAGTTATTTTCGGTTGATTTCTATTCAGTGCCTCCCGATTCTTCGGGAGGCTTTTAAAAATTTGTCTGAAAACAAAGTAAAACCCAGCCATGAAAAAGTACTATTTGATAAATTATAAAGCATGAAATGCGTTACCGTAGCCTGATAATTTACGAACGTGGGCTATGGCAACGCATTTCATTATCCTTTTATGAAATGCTACTATGGTGTAGCAGCCGTAGTATTCTTATTCACAATTGGCCATACACCAGGCTTAGGTACGCTCACACCTTTGGTACTGCCTCTTTTTTGTTTATCGTTGCCGAAGTAGTATAGCGGCCATCCTTTATAGGATAATTGTACTTTTCCAAATACATGGAGCGTATCAAAATCCGTTTTCGCCAGGATAGTCGGGATGCTTTTAATGTCGGTCACCTCATATATCGGCCAGGTAGTATTGTTGGAAAAATCAGACTTTGTATAAGTGTTCTTTTTAAACTTATCCGGTTTAAAGGCGTAGAGGGTTACTCCGAGCGCATCCGTCATATATTGAGTTACCTCTTTACCAGGTACATACTGGCTGTTATACTCCACACTATCATTACCCACCAACTGTGCATTTGCCAGCATAACGGTGTAGTCGGTTTTTGCCACATACCATACGTTGCCAACGGCTTCCCCTTTTACGTCGCCGGCGGCCACATCTGGCGTGTAGTAGTACAGCGGCCACCCTTTATAGGTAGTTTGCCTGGTGCCATCAGCGCGGGTGATAACACCCAAATCGGCGGCATGTAAACTGGTATCTCCCAGTGTCGTATTGGCTGTATAGTAAACGGGCCATGCCGCAAGACAACCGCCCGTGCAAACAGAGCTCCCGTTTGCATCATTTGAGAAGTAATAAAGAGTTTTACCCACGCTATCGGTCAGGTATTTCCCCAATGTAGAATTGCTGGAGAGCTGGATGTTAGCCTTGGGGGTATCATTGTCATCATCACTTTTACTACAGGCTACTATAACAGACATGGCGGCTGCCACTGAAAGAAATGATTTAATTACTTTAAGTCTCATTGTGCTTTGTTGGTTGTTAAAACGAATTAAATTGATAAGGCGTGCACACCTTTTCTTCTATAACGGAGGTAATTCGGTCAGGGTTGCTTGTTGCCAAAAATATTTTGTCTTAACCGCAAATGAGAACCGGGGTCTGGCTCCTGGACTGTATTCGGATATTAAGCAGAGTTATACAACAAAAGCTGAAATGGGTAAGAGGGTAGTAGCTCTATTTCCGTTTCAGGATCAATCTTTCAGGAACGAATAATCGGTGTATACTCAGTGCGGAGGTTTGCACTTTCCGATAAAAACTGGTTAGGTAAATATCCGAATGCTGCATGTAGTTCAACGCCATCAAAGCCGGCATCGATTGCATTCCTGGCGGCCTGACCGTAATCCTTCACGATCTGTTTGATCTCTGCGGTAGTTAATTCCTGAGGCGTTTCGTAATCTTTCATTCCCTGGGAGGTGAAATGCTGCTGCCCTTTTATTGCGATCGCCGACGGTGCTACAGGAAGTTTCCCGTTTCTAACCATTGAATGCCCAACACGGCCAGTATGCCAAAGCTGCGCATAGATCACGCCTCCTTTGTCATGAACGGATCTTGTCACTTTCTTCCAGGCATCAATTTGCCCCTGGCTGTACAGGCCGGGTGTAAGGGGGCTACCCAACGCCTGTTCCGAGATATTTATGGCCTCCGTAATGAGGAGTCCGGCGCTGGCACGCTGTGTGTAGTATAATACGGTCAGGTCTGATACTACACCTTCACTGTTAGCCCGGCTGCGCGTCATGGGTGCCATCGCCATCGCGTTCTTCAATGTTTCTTTTCCTAATGTTACCTTTTCTAATAATTTCATGATATC
>DASUVL010000486.1:0-2172 GCA_036379015.1 Niastella sp. | reverse complement strand
TGCAGCAGGCAGCGATAAAATTTTACCGTCCTCTTTCAGCGCACTGGATAATGTAGCAACCATTCTGAAAGCCAATAATACCCTGAAACTGATTGTAGAGGGACATACTGATAGTATTGGTAAACCGGCAGCTAATTTGATCTTATCGCAAAAACGGGCAGATGCCGTTAAAAACTACCTGTTGCAAAAAGGCCTTGACGCCAACAGGTTAGAAGCCAGGGGCTACGGTGCGGATAGGGCTATTGATGATAATAGCACCCCTGCAGGCCGCGCAGCCAACCGACGGGTTGAATTGAAATTATCGCAACAATAAAGAAGGTAGCCAGGACATATCTTTTCCAAAGTCCTGGAACCTTTGCAAAGGGTTATGAACAAATTATCAGCCACTCATGTAATATGATACATGTGTGGCTTTTATTTTTATATTTTGTGCCGGGGAATAAACGGACGTTTGTAAATACCGGGGATATTTGACAACGAAAGGCTTTCCTACCTCATAATTGTAGGTTCACGAAATGTTAAGAATTAGTAAAAAAACAGATATTTGAGCTGTATATACCACTAATATTTTACGTTACACATCTGTAAAGCAAAAAACACTTGTAAATGAATAAACTGGTAAAAGTAGCAGGATTATTAACTGCCTTTGTGATTGCTGACAATTCCTCCTTTGCGCAGCAAGAGAAGAGTTTAAAATCAGGAGATGTGCCGAAGGGATGGCATCTGCTCGACAAAACCAAAGACGGATTCTATGGTATCAGTATTAATAAAGCCTATGAATTTATTCGTACTAAAAACCTCAAAGGAAAAACCGTAGTAGTAGCGATCATCGATTCAGGTATCGATACATTGCACGAAGACCTGAAAGATATTCTGTGGACGAATCCCAAAGAAATACCTGGCAATGGTAAAGATGATGATGGAAATGGTTATGCTGATGATATGCACGGCTGGAACTTTATTGGCGGCAAGGACGGTAAGAACGTAAAACAGGATTCGTATGAAGGAGCCCGTGTTTACCATATGTACAAAAGTAAATTCGCCGATAAAACCATCGATACCGCCACCCTTTCTGCCGAAGATAAAGACCAGTATAAAATGTGGGTCAAATCAAAAGTGAAAATTGAAGGCGATGGCAATGAGGAAGGCGTTGACCTGGGGATGTTGAAAAAAGCGTTGACAAGCGCTCAAAAAAGCGACAGCATTTTACGCAAAGCGTTGAATAAGGAAACCTATACAGGTAATGACCTGGACACTTTTGCTACATTAGATCCTCAAATAAAAAATGCCAGGGCCGGCATGCTGTATATGTTCAAAACACAACAGATGATGGAAACTACCAATAAGGAGTTCATCGAAGGTTTTGAAGAGTTTTTAGGCGGCGAAGAAAGAAAGATGGAGGCCAAAGAAAAAGCCCCGCAAAATTACCGCGGCGATATTACCAAAGATAATGAGCAGGATATAAATGACCGTAACTACGGTAACCCCGACGTTATGGCCTCTACCCCATTCCATGGAACGCACGTAGCCGGTATTATTGGCGCCATGCGCAACAATGGAAAAGGAATGGATGGCGTTGCTGATAATGTACGCATCATGATGATAAGAGCCGTGCCTGATGGCGATGAGCACGATAAAGATATTGCCCTGGCAATTCGTTATGCAGCTGATAACGGTGCCAAAATCGTAAACATGAGTTTTGGCAAAGACTTCTCGCCCCAGAAAAAATGGGTTGACGAAGCCGTTAAATATGCAGAAAGCAAAGGCGTATTGCTGGTACATGCCGCAGGTAACGATGCCAAAAACATTGATACCGCAGATAATTTCCCGAATGCCATCATGAAAGGGACCAATACAAAAGCATCTAACTGGATCACGGTAGGCGCCAGTGGCGATCCTAAAGCCGGTGGATTCACCGCTTCTTTTTCAAACTATGGTAAAAACCAGGTAGATGTATTTGCACCTGGCGTTAAAATATACTCCAGCATTCCCGGTGGTAATACCTACGGAAATGCCCAGGGTACCAGTATGGCCTGCCCGGTAGTAGCCGGTACCGCAGCCTTTTTGCTGGAATATTTCCCTTACCTCACCCCCCAGCAATTAAAATATTGCCTGGAGAAATCGGCCCAGTCGCCTGATACCAAGGTAAGAAAACCTGGTACAGACGAAATG
>DASUVL010000485.1:0-2711 GCA_036379015.1 Niastella sp. | reverse complement strand
CAGGCTTTCTGCCCAAAATAAAAAAAGGGAGCTGTTTTTGTAAACAGCTCCCACGGGGTTAGGGGTTCTATATGCTCAATATGTTCTATCCTTTCGAAATATGTGTACTGTATAAAACATCACCTTCCAGGTCAACAATGTCAAGCGAATAAACGCCTGTAGGCAAAAATTCTACTTCGCTTATATTGGTAATATTTATTCCTTTTACTAAAAACCAACTGAACATTTTCACGATCTTATCATCTTCATCGAACATACGCACAATTACATGTTTGCCTTGTGCACAGGTTACATCGAGTGTTATAGATGTAAAAAAAGGGTTTGGGCGGACAACAACTTTAGGGATCATAATTTCTGAATTTGGGACTTCTGAGGTACTGGCATTACCCGTATCTCCAGTCTGGTCAATCTGCAATAACCGGTTAAGCTTTTGCCGCATTGATATAGAGTTTTTTTCCGCCTTGTGCTTTTCTGTGTTATGACTATGGTTTAATGGTATCACAAATAATGGTTTAGTAAAGAGTCGCTAATGGAATGCCACATTTTAAAACAATCATAATCAAACACATAGACACTCATCATTGGTTCAAATCGTCTCAGTTTGGGATAAAACTTTATTAATTTGGGAAAGCTGACCGCTGTTTAAGCTCCTTCATACATGTTTCTCCTGTTTTGTGCAGGTAAATCTGTATTGGTGTTCTTCTCGCGCCTCGGTTCACCGTTTTACTTTACCACTTTTGTTCTGCATATAATATGACCCTTTTCGTCCAGTACATCCAGCAGATACATGCCGTTACCGAGCTTATTCAGGTTATTAATATTGCTGATGTTTACACCTTTCTTCAGTTTCCATAAAAAAAGACTGATGATCTTTCCGGTCGTATCTATCATCCGTATTACACCGGGTTGGTCTTCGCTGGCAGTTATCTCCAGGGTAAGAGAAGAAATGAAAGGGTTGGGTCGGGTTGTGATCTCGTTTACAGCCATCATACAGTTTGCAATTAAGGGTTTTGGGATTTTATATTCAATCATAGGGTCGTGATAACATATTCTATTAAGATGCCAAAAAGTAACAGTCTGAAATGCAGGCAATTATAGCTTTATGTTGCAACACGCTATTCTCATTTCCGGAAAATGTGTAGGGAATCGGGAAAATTTGCGCACTACAAAAACAGGGTTACCCGTTATGGATAACCCTGTTTCTATATGTTTTAAGCATTAACCTTTTAAGGCAATAGCTAACGACTGAAATGTCAATTCCTCCGCCAGCTGGCGGATTGGGGGCTAAAACCTCGCTACCAGCTTCAGGTTCAGCAAGCGGGGCGTAAGCCGGTTCGGCATGGCAAAAACGGTGTTGGAAAAATCTTTGATCAGCATATAAGAAATGGTATTGTCCCGGTCAATAAGGTTGAACACTTCCAGCGTAGCCCAGATATTCTCAAAATTGCGGAAGGGACTATGACTGCGGCGATTGCTTTTTTCGCTATCCAGCAGCAGAGCGCTGAAGCCGAGATCAATGCGTATGTAAGGTTCAATGATCAGACCATTACGATATTTTACACTATTGGGAATGTTATAAGGCAGGTTACTTCCATATAGGAAGTTGAGATATACTTTCAAATTCTTATTGGTGCTCAGGTAATCCTGCAGGAACATGCCAAAGGTCAGGAACCGGTCACTCGGACGGCGTAACCAGCCTGCTTCTGTCAATGTACTATCGGTTACCGTACCGGCTGAATCGATCGAGTAATTGTAGTAGGTATCGCCCTTCAGGTTCTCGCGGGCACGCATAAAACCAAGGCTTATCCAGCTTTCTGCATCTTTAACCAGCTCGCCAAACAAGCGGGTTTCAAAACCGGCGGCATACGCTTTGGCGCTGTTCTCACCAAAATACCGTAACCGCACATTATCTATATCATATGGCACCACGTCCCACATGTTTTTATAATAGGCTTCGGTAGTTAACCGGAAAGGACGGTTACCGGAACGGAAGTTATAATCGAACCCGGCGGCCACTTGCCAGCTCTTTTGGGCTTTCAGATCTTTGTTCACTGTTCCATTGTACCGGCGTAACTCGCGGTAGAACGGTGGCTGGTTATAAATACCGGCAGCCCCTCTAAAAATAATATCCCGCTTCCAGTGCGCCGGTTTCCAGGAGAAACCTACCCGGGGTGATATCAATAACTCGTTGTTCAGGTCATTGTAGTTATATCGTACACCGGCCTGCAGCACCACACCCATAGAATCGTGTAAAACGATATTATCCTGGATGTATCCTGAAAGCCGGGTGATGGTGAGGTCGGCTTTTGAGTTCAACACTTTGTTCAACACCAGCGCATCCGGATTATAAGGCAAACTATAACCGGCCGAATCCTGGTATTCCCATTCATGGAGTTTATCGCTGATGGTTTGCCGTTCCGCACTTTGTCCCCACTGCAGGTAATGACGGCCTTTATCGAGCATGCCTTTATGCGATGCATTCCATACCTGTATATTGAGTTTGTTGCGGGCAAAGGTTTGATAAAGTCCTGCGCCCAGCGGATTGTTGATCAATCCAAAATCAGATTTTGTTTTATCAAACTCCCGCTCACCAAAAATATAAGCGCCGGTTATGTCGAGGCCTTCCCGTTCATCGTTCTCAAAACGACTCAGCATCCATTTTAACCGCAGGTTCTTTTTAGGTTGTTGTGTCAATGATAAACCCACCATAT
>DASUVL010000484.1:0-2295 GCA_036379015.1 Niastella sp. | reverse complement strand
GATCTTATCGCTGCTTTCACCAAAGATGATCAGTTCTGCATCTTTTTTAGGTAATGCATGATGCTCATGTTTTATTTCAGGCTTTATTGGCTTGGGCGGCTCCAGTTTATCGCCCAATACATGAAATTCGCTCAGCTCTTTCAGGTCAATGGCCTTAATAGATATCTGGTAATACAGATCGAGTGGCGACTGCAACTTATAAAAAGAGGCTAATATATCTACATTATGCTGGTTAAAGGCAGCTCCCATATTCTCCACCTTTCGCTGCAACACATACTTGCCCTCATCAGCCACCTTTCTTTTTTCTTCCTTTAAAGCGTCTTTGATCTTACTTTTTGCCTTGGCAGTTACTACAATATTCAGCCAGTCTTCATTGGGCTTTTGCTTGGCAGACGTAATGATCTCTATCTGGTCGCCACTGCGTAATTTATGGCTGATGGGAACCAGCTTGTGGTTTATTTTGGCGCCAATACACTTTGACCCCACCGCACTGTGAATGGCAAAAGCAAAATCAAGGGCAGTACTGTCAACCGGCAGCATTTTCACATCGCCTTTTGGCGTATATACATATATCTCTTCGGCCAGGAAACTGGTCTTAAAGTCGTGTAAAAAGTCAATAGAATCGCTGTCCTGGGTATTGAGCACCTCGCGTATTTGCTGGAACCATTTATCGAAGCGGCTTTCGTCGGCCGTGCCTTCTTTATACTTCCAGTGTGCAGCCAACCCTTTTTCAGCGATCTCATTCATTCGGCGGGTACGCACCTGCACTTCTACCCATTTTCCCTGTGGTCCCATCACGGTTGTGTGCAAGGCTTCGTAACCATTCGATTTGGGATTGCTCAGCCAGTCGCGCAGCCGTTCAGGCGATGGGCTGTACTCATCGGTAATAACCGAATATATTTTCCAGCAACCTTCTTTTTCCTGTTCCAGGGGAATATTTAATATAACCCGGATGGCGAACAGATCATACACTTCCTCAAAAGCCACCCCTTTCTTTTTCATCTTATTCCAAATGGAGTGTATGCTTTTTGGCCGGCCGTATATTTCAAATTCATACCCGGTTTTATCGAGCTTTTCCTTGATTGGTTTGATGAATTCATTAATATATCGCGACCGTTCGCGTTTTGTTTCCGCCAGCTTGCGGGCAATTTCTCTATAGGCTTCCGGCTCCAGGTATTTCATCGCCAGGTCTTCCAGCTCGGTCTTTATGGTATATAAACCCATGCGGTGCGACAAAGGCGCATAAACATATACGGTCTCGGAAGATATTTTCAACTGTTTTTCCCGCTTCATACTGTCGAGCGTTCGCATATTATGCAACCGGTCGGCCAGTTTTATTAAAATAACCCGGGGGTCATCGGTAAGCGTGAGTAATATTTTTTTGAAATTCTCCGCCTGGGCAGATGCATTGACGTCTATTATATTAGAAATTTTCGTCAACCCATCAACAATACGGGCTATCTCGGTTTTAAATTCCCGTTCTATATCTTCCAGGGTTACATCCGTATCTTCCACGGTATCGTGTAACAGGGAGCAAATGGTAGAACGTACGCCCAGTCCGATCTCTTCCGTACATATACGGGCTACGGCGAGGGGGTGAAGAATATAGGGTTCGCCGCTTTTCCGGCGCATAGTTTTGTGCGCATCAGCGGCCATTTCAAAGGCACGGCGGAGTAATTCTTTATCACCCGGTTTTAATTTTGGTTTTAAAACGCGTAACAGGGCCCGGTATTCACGGAGTATTAGCTTTTTTTCCTGCTCTTCATTCAAATTATATTTCGGTATCGCGGCAACAGAATCCATAGTTAACGAATTTACGTAAAAATGCCCTATGTTTGCACCCCCAAAACAGTGCTACGTGTTAAGTACTAAGTTTTAAGTTCATTTTTTAAAAATCAATTTAAAACACGGAACATAAAAGAGCGCATGTGGTGAAATTGGTAGACACGTCAGACTTAGGATCTGATGCCGTAAGGTATGGGGGTTCGAGTCCCTCCATGCGCACAAAACCACTAAAAGGTGGATCATTTAAACAGATGGTTCACCTTTTTTTATGTATTTACCCAATGTAAGCCTCTCATATATCTTTAAAGGGTTGTGGAGCCCCCTACCGGGAGGTGTGACAACAGTCATTTGTGGCACAAGTATTTATCATACGTTACATAAATAAACTTGCTAACTTTATACAGCCTTAATTATTAAATGTATGAATACCATTCTTGTGCCGGTTGATTTTTCGCCTGCCTCACGAAATGCGACTAATTATGCCGCAGAACTGGCTAAATTATTACATAC
>DASUVL010000483.1:0-3761 GCA_036379015.1 Niastella sp. | reverse complement strand
AGCTACAAACACCCTGTTTGCAGCTGAAAACCATACGAGAAAAGCTACAGATACCCTGCTTGCAGCTGTAAACCATACTTTAAAAGCTACAGACACCCTGTTTGCAGCTGAAGACCTGTTTAGCATGCTTTGACTTAAATCAAATTGAATAAAAATAAAGTCGCAAATGCCCCTTCCCTGCGACTAAAAACCATTTTAAAAACGCGAAAAACGCGAAAAGCGCGGATAACGCGGATTACGCGGAAAATTTGGATTTCGTCTTTTTCCACTATTATATTTGTATAGAACAAACGCACCTGGATGAATAACCGCTTTCACTGTTCACTACGTAGAAAAGGATCCAACAGTAAAAGAAGTTACAAACAAGCGTTTCGTTGTTCCACTTTGTATTGGCCAATACAAATCTCCGTCCGGGCCTTATTTCACCGATTATCCAAGACTGTATGTCACTATAGCTGCAAGGCATTTACGCCCAGCTACATCACCGGAATCCCGACTAGTCGGGAGTATCAGGCCAAGATATGTGTTGAGGTTACGATAAGTAGCGTAGTACAAAAATCAATTTTTAAATTTTTTAAACTTATAATCATGAAACAAATAAGTGCAAAGTATAGTAAACGCGAAAGCGACCTTGAATTGACAAGTCAACGCGTTACAGAAGAAATGGAAAACAATCCAGATTTTCAGAATCCACCCGCGGCCCTGGCGGAACTTAAAAAAGTGCTGCCTGAATTTCGTACGGCACGTGTAAATGCCGAAGGTGGTGACAAAAAACTGGTGTCCATTAAAAACGATAAGAAGGCCATCGTGCTGGCCTTATTACTGGAACTCGCAGAGTATGTAACAGTAATCAGTAAGGGCGACAGAACGCTGATCCTGAGCAGCGGCTTCGATGTTTCCAGCGATAGCCGAAGCGGCAGCAACCTGCCTCCTTCTATTGAAATACTTGAAGTTGAATTGGGCCCATCCGGTGAGGCTACTACGCGTGTCAAAAACGTAACAGGTGTAAAAGCCTACGTACACCAGTACACCACCGAGCCGCCCGGTTTAAACACCGTATGGATTGGAGAAGGCAGTTCCCAGGGTATTTATACCTTCCAGGGATTGAGTTCCGACAAGCGATACTGGTTTCGCGTTGTAATCATCGGAAGTAATGGACAAAGAGGCTATTCGCCGGTTGTTACAAGGGTTATACAGTAGAACTACATAATCAATTTGTCCTGAGAAGAAGTCGAAGGATCAACGGGGCTGTTCCGAAGTATCGGGACGGTCCCGTATTTTTTGGGAAGTCAGGTTTGCCCGTATTGGGCGTGGGGATCAGCCATGGACTTAAAAAGAATCAAAATTTCACTGATTTTCAATTCTTTTCAAGTCTTTTTTGGAAGAAATAGCAAATAGCTTTATTTTTGCCGCCCATTCGAGGGAAAAAGGCCCTGTAGTTCAATTGAATAGAGCATTTGACTACGGATCAATAGGTTTCTTTGGATGGAAAAATAAACTGGCCCTGTAGCTCAATTGAATAGAGCATTTGACTACGGATCAAAAGGTTTCAGGTTTGAATCCTGACAGGGTCACCAGACAGGACAAGACGGATTTTCTTCCTCTTGTCCTATTTTTTTGTCCGCTAGAACCCGCACCCAGACTGTATATCAGCGAAACCGCTTCGTTCAGTCGGGCGGTTCGAACTCCAAATCCGTCAATCGTCAAATTTTCGGGGTATATCGAACCAATTATTTCCCGCTTTTTTACAATGTCACCGTTTTTGTATAGGCGCTCCAAATTCATTAGGTTCTGTAATCCTGTATTTAAAAGGCCGTCAAAGTCCACTGGTGTTTGAGTTGAACTGGCCAGTTTTCCCAATAGCTTTTCGATTTTATCAGTGTATTCTGCTTTCATTTTCCGGTAGTCATCCGGTTCAATTTTTTGGGTCGAAAGTAGTTCCCGCAAATAGGTTAACCTACCCTCCAGATCAGTGATCTGGTTGGAAATTTGTCTTTTGTCGTCTTGCGAATGATTTGTCTGGTCATACCAGGCTTCTTGAAGGGTAAGCTGGTACAGTTCCAGATACTCTGGACGGGGAACAAATTTCTTCAGCTCGTTTACAAATATGTCGTTCACAAATTCTGCCCTGAACCGGCATTTACAACCACCAGTACAGTGATAATAAAAGTAGTCCTGTGTTCTTCCTTTTGATTTGCTGCCGGTAAGCTTCTTGGTACATTTTGGACAGATTAGAAAGCCTCTCAGCGGCAATGTTGCATTTGCTACATACATTGGGCGATAATGTCTTTTACGGCCGTCCAGCACATCTTGCACCTGGTAGAACAACAATTCAGAAACCAGCGGTTCATGCTGTGCTTTTACGGTGTGCGCTTCCTCGTCTTTATATTTTGGAATTACAATTTTGCCACAATACAGCGGATTTCTAATGTTCATCCAGAAATTACTCTTGGTTGACTTCAGGCCCTTTTCTTTAGCCATTTTGTAAATCTGTTCGGCATTAAAACATCCCTCTGCCAGCGTTTCAAAAGCCCATTTCATGATGCTGGCCTGTGGTTCGTGCGGTTCAATGTATTTCTTTCCGGCTTCGGATGTTCGGTTTATATAGCCTGTTGGCGCTATACCCAGATACCGACCTTCTTTTTTGGCCCGGCGCATGCCGTGAAAAGTATTCAATGCCCGGCGATCGTTTTCAACTTCCGGCGCCGCCAGATAAAATGCCAGCATCATCTTATTTTCAGGTACAGAAAGATCAAGTGGCTGTTCAACGGCCTGCGGCTCAATTCCAAGTTTTCGAAGGATGCTGATCATCTGGTAAGCATCACCGGCATTTCGGCTAAACCGGTCCCATTTAATAAAAAGCACCAGGTCGGCAGTGTTTTTATTTTTTCGCAGGAAAATAAGGTACTTGTTCCATTCTGGCCGGTTGAAGGTTTTTGCCGAATGATCTTCGTAAATGACCTTTCGTACCTCGATGTTCTGAATTTGGCAATACCTGCGTAAACGATCTTCCTGATCACGTTGTGAGAAGCCTTTGTCTGCCTGTTCATCGGTGCTCACTCTAATGTACAAATCTGCAATCTTCATACGCTCACTTTTGTAGATAATTTGAAATAGCTATGTTAGCTAATTTCCGAATAAAATTTAAAATTCCTGTAGCTTGTTCAAGGGTAACTATAGTTCCCCGTTGGCGTAGCATCTCCTGTACCTTTTGCGGTGTTAGCTTTTCCATCTTACTTCCCTCATTTTTTCATTCTCACTGTTCTGTAAGACAACCCCAATACTAATATACGAATGTTTTGACAGTTTTTTGTAATACCAAAACTATTTTGTGTTAAATTGCATTGATTTGTATCACAAAACTTTTGACACCACCAAGGAATTTTCGAAACATGCTTACATTCGTTAAGCAGCATTAAGTGAAGTAAATAATGGAAAAGGAATACCAGGTAACATATAAAACGTATTACAATGACCGCCTTAAACAGACCAACTTTCATGGTAAGTTGATATATCCCCTATACGTGCAGGTGACTTTTGATAGGAAAAGCATATTTTTCAAGAGCTTCTTTTTTGATCTTTTTTCAAAACCTAAATATGCCGCCCGGATTGGTGGCCAGGTTTTTGGCCCCGATGTAAAGGACATTATAAAAAAGGAAGAATCGCTGGTTGAGTTCATTATTGATAAGAACCGGGATAATTTTTCTTTAGACCTATTCAAAACGGAATATGCTTATTATGGCCGGGATCTGCTAGATATG